>JACPCT010000235.1 GCA_016184445.1 Candidatus Tectimicrobiota bacterium
CCGGCGAAGACGGGGGCGGGCATCCGGATGTGCTCCCACTCCAGGTTGGCGATGGAGCGGTAGGACACGTCCAGCACCGTCAGGCCCGTCACGACGGCCAGGGTGAAGGCCGAGTTGACGAGGGGCCGGCCGAAGGGGGTCTTCGAGGCGTAGTGGCGGTCGAAGTGGATGGGATGGATGTTGTTCGTCAAGAGGGTGAACCAGGTGTTGTCGGATTCGAGTATCGTGCGGCCCGGGCGGTGCTTGATCACCTCTCCCACCACGAAGTCCTCGTACCAGCGGCCCATCTGGAAATCCGGCATGGCATCTCCCTCCTGCGGGGAAGGACCCGCGATCCCGTAGGGGCATGCGGCCGTACGCCCCTGCCCTTCGCGCCGCCCTCTAATGGCCTCCCTACGCCGGATACCTCTCCAGCAGCCGCCGGGCGATGATGAGGCGCTGGATCTCGTTCGAGCCCTCGCCGACGGTCAAGAGCTTGCAGTCGCGGAAGTAGCGCTCGACCGGCAGCTCCTGGATGAAGCCCATCCCGCCGTGCACCTGGATGGCCTCGCTCGCGCAGAACTCGGCCGTCTCGGAGGCGAAGAGCTTGGCCATCCCGGCCTCCAGGTCGCAGCGCTTACCCGCGGCCTTCAGGCTGGCCGCCTGGTAGGTGAGGAGGCGGGAGGCCTCGATGCGGGTGGCCATCTCGGCCAGCTTGGCGGCGATGAGCTGGTGCTGGGCGAGGGGCTTGCCGAAGGTCTCGCGCTGCTGGGCGTAGCGGACCGAGTCCTCGAAGGCCGCGCGGGCCAGGCCCACGCTCCGCGCGGCGACGTTGATGCGCCCCCCCTCCAGGGCGCTCATGATCATCGGGAAGCCCTCGTTCTCCTCCCCCAGCAGGTTCTCGAGCGGCACGCGCGCGTCCTGGAAGACGAGCTCGCTCGTCCTCAGGCCCCGGTAGCCCAGCTTCTTCAGGTGGCGGCCCACCTTGAAGCCGGGCGCCCCCTTGTGGATGAGGAGGCAAGAGATGCCCTTCGCCTTGGGGAGGCCCGGGCCGGTGCGGACGAAGGTGCTGAACATGGTGCCGTGCTCGGCGTTCGAGATGAACATCTTGGTGCCGTTCACCACCCAGCAGTCCGTCTCCCTGCGGGCCGCGGTCTTGAGGGCCGCGGCGTCCGAGCCCGAGCCCGGCTCGGTGAGGGCCATGCCCGAGTGCCACTCGCCCGCCGCCATCCGGGGGAGGTAGGCGCCGCGCTGCTCCTCGGTGCCGTAGTTCAGGATCATCCAGGCGGTCATCATGTGGGTGCCGAGGATGCCCGCGACGCTCATCCAGCCGACCGAGATCTCCTCCATCAGGATGGCGTAGCACACCTCGTCCATCCCGCCCCCGCCGTACCTCTCGGGGATGGTGAAGCCGAAGAAACCCAGCTCCCGCATCTTCTGGGCGATGGGCTCGGGATACTTGTCCTCCAGCTCGTACTCCATCGCGATCGGGCGCACCTCCCGGTCCACGAAGTCCTTCGCCATCTGGCGCACGCTGCGCTGGAGGTCGGTTTCCTCGAAGTTCACGTCCTCTCCTTCGCGCGCCGGGGGGCTCCGCGCCGGGAACCAGGGAAGCGGCCCGACCTTACACCAGCGGTTTCCCGCCAGGCAAGGCGCGGCTCAGGGCCTCCCCGGGCGCGGCGCGGGGCGGGCCACGAGCCGGACGCTCACCCGCACCACGTCGCTCCCCGGCACGAGGAGGAGGGTGGTGGGCCGCGGCATCCCGAAGTCGGAGAGGGAGAGGTCCCCCTCCCCCCGGACGTAGAGGTCCGCCCCCGTGTCGTCCACCTCGAACCGGAGGGCGACCTCCCGCCGCCCGCCGTGCAGGAGGAGGGTCCCCCGGGCCTCGACCTCCCAGTCCCGCTCCCGCCCCCGGCGCCCGGGCGGCCCGAGGGGCTTCGCCCCGGCGACCCGCAGCTCGGCCCCCGGGTGGCGCTCCGCCTCCAGCACGTGGCCGCGGAGCATCACCTCCTGGAGGGGATCACTGGCCCTGACCGAGCCCGTCTCCACCCGAATCCAACCGCTCGCCCCCCCGAAGGGGTCGGCGCTCCCCGACAGGAGGATCTCCCCCCGGACGAGGCTGAAGAAGGCCTCCTGGGGGAGGAGCAGTCCCCCCCGGAAGGAAAACGAGACGCGGCTCCGCTCGGGGATGACCTCGTAGCGGTAGACGACGGCGGGCGCGGCGCCCGGGCGCGGCCAGGCGGGGGCGCCATCCCTCGGGGGCGCCGGGGCCGCGGCTGCCAGCAGGGGCCAGGAAAGAAGAAGAACGAGGACGGAGCGCATGCGCTTGCCCAGCGAAGACGGATCGTGGAGGCGGTGAATCAGCGGCCCTCTCCCGCCTCGTCCAGATAGGCCTGGAAGTCGCCCAGGGTGCGCGAGATGAAGCCGGCGGCGCGGTCCAGGGCGATGAACTCCATGTCCTCCTCGTCCCCGGCCACTTCCGCGCGGAGGCCCTCCAGCGCCTCGAGGTACTCCCGGGCCCGATCGCCCGGGGCGATCCCCTTCCTGCCGGCGGGCTCCTTCCCCTTCTCGACGAACTCGCCAAAGGGGCCCACCTCATAGGACACGTAGCAAAAGGCGTGGTAGAGGGCCTCCTCCTCGACGTTGCCCTCCCCCTCGGCGTCCTTCCGCAACTCGTTCAGCTTGGCCAGGACGGGCTCGGCTCTCACCCCTCTCTCCTCTGATCCTCATCCGCGCGGCGGGCCGGGACAAGTATAGGAACCCCCCCCCCTCCCCCTCAAGGCTGCTTGCGCGCCCGGGCCTCCACCCCCGCCATCCGCTCGAGCACCCGGACGATCGAGATGTGGTCGAGCGCGCCCTCGCCCGCGGCCAGCTGGGCGTTGAACATCTGGGCCACCAGGGAGGTGCCGGGGAGGGGCACCTGGCGGTCTCGCGCCTGATCCAGAGCGTAGCGCAGGTCCTTCACGTGCATGGTGACGCGCCCGCCGGGGGTGAAGTCCCCCGAGAGGATCTTGGGGGCCTTCACCTCGAGCGTCCCGCAGCGGGCGAGGCC
>JACPCT010000236.1 GCA_016184445.1 Candidatus Tectimicrobiota bacterium
TCGAGCGCACCCTGATGCCCATCTTCGTCACCTCCCAGACCATCCCCAAGATCGCCATCGCGCCGCTCTTCGTCATCTGGTTCGGCATCGGGATCTTCCCGAAGGTGCTGGTGAGCCTCCTGATCGCGTTCTTCCCGATCGTGATCTCGACCTCGGTCGGCCTCAAGGCGATCAACCAGGACATGATCGACCTCATCCACTCGATGAACGCCACCAAGTGGCAGGTGTTCCAGAAGGTGCGCATCCCCAACTCGCTCCCCTTCATCTTCAGCGGGCTCAAGATCGCCACCGCGTTCGCCACGGTCGGGGCCGTGGTGGGCGAGTTCGTGGGCTCGGACAAGGGGCTGGGCTACGTGCTCATCGTGTCGAACTCCATGCTGGAGACGCCGCGCCTGTTCGCCACCCTTCTCCCGCTCTCGCTCATCGGGGTGCTGCTCTACTCGGCCGTCGCCCGGATCGAGAAGGTCCTCATCCCCTGGGACGTGGCCGTGCGGGGCGAGGAGAAGATGATGTCCATGTAGGCCGTGCGCCGCGGGCGCGGCCACGCGGCCGCCCCGGCGCTGTTCCGGGTGGTTCACGCTGCATGGGAGGAACGCAGATGCGGGCCAGACAGCTTCTCACCCTCGCTTTCAGCCTCGTTCTCGCATGGGGCGCCGCGGCCGCGGACGCGGCCCAGAAGATCCGGCTCCACACCGACTGGAAGATGGAGGTCTCGGGCGACATCCCGCCCTTCTTCCTCGGGGTGGAGAAGGGGCACTACAAGGCCGAGGGCCTCGACGTGCAGATCCTCGACGGCACGGGCTCCGGCGACGCGGTCAAGGTGATGTCGGCCGGCTCCTACGAGTTCGGCTTCGCCGACTTCGGCTCCCTCATCATGGGCCGCATCCAGGGGGCGAAGGTCAAGGCCGTGATGGGCCTCCTGCAGCAGGGCGGGGGCGCCTTCCTCTACATGAAGGACTCGGGCATCAAGTCGTTCAAGGACCTCAAGGGCAGGACCATCTCCATGTCCCCCGGCGGCTCCGAGGACGCCTCCGTGCGCGCCGTGATGGCGAAGAACGGCCTCGGCATGGAGGACGTGAAGTGGACCTACATGCCCGGCATGGGCAAGGTCTTCGCCGTGCTGGGCGGCAAGGCGGACGCGACGGGGACGCTCTGGAACAAGATGGTGCCCCTCATGGAGGCCAAGACCGGCAAGCAGGTGGGGTACTTCTCCTTCGCCGACCTCGGGGTGAACATCCTCCACAAGGGGATCTTCGTGAACACGGACTACCTCGCGAAGAACCCCGACACCGTTCGCCGCTTCGTCCGGGCGACCCAGAAGGCCTGGACCGAGGCCCAGAAAAACCCCGGGGCGGCGGTGGACGCCTTCCTGAAGGCCTTCCCCAAGCAGGCGAACGACAAGCCCATGTTCATGCGGGTGATGCAGCTCTCCCTCAAGATGATGGGCACCCCGGGCACCCAGGGGAAGCCCCTCGGCTGGATGAGCGAGAAGGACTGGGAGTCCTCCCAGAAGGTGCTCATCGACTTCACGCCCGGCTTCAAGGGGAAGGGCCTGCCGGTGAGCGAGTTCTTCACGAACGAGTTCATCCCCGCCGGCCAGCGCGCGGAGGCGGCCAAGTAGCAATGCCGAGCGCCTTCGAGATCAAGGGCCTGCGGATCGTCTACTCCTCCAAGCAGGGGCCGGTCCACGCGCTGGAGGGGGTCTCGCTCCAGGCCGAGGACGGGGAGTTCATCTCCGTCCTCGGCCCGAGCGGGTGCGGCAAGAGCACCCTGATGAAGGCGCTGGCCGGGCTGCTGCCTCCCCGCCGGGGCAGCATCCGCGTCTACGGCGAGGCCGTGAGCGGCCCCACCCCCGGCGTGGGGATCGTGTTCCAGAACGCCGTCCTGATGAACTGGCGCACGGTGCTCGACAACATCATGCTCCAGGTGGAGGTGCGCCGGCTCGACCGCCGCGCCCACCTCGTGCGCGCCCGCGACCTCATCCGGCTCGTGGGCATCGAGGGCTTCGAGCACCACTACCCGTTCCAGCTCTCGGGCGGGATGCAGCAGCGGGTCTCCATCTGCCGGGCGCTCATCCACGATCCCCCCCTGCTCCTCATGGACGAGCCCTTCGGCGCCCTCGACGCCCTGACGCGCGAGATGATGAACCTGGAGCTCCAGCGCATCTGGCTCGACCGGCGCAAGACGGTGCTCTTCATCACCCACAGCATCTCCGAGGCCGTGTTCCTGGCCGACCGGGTCGTGGTGCTCTCCCGCCGCCCCGGCCAGGTCCGGGCCGTCGCCCGGGTGGGGCTCCCCCGCCCGCGGGACCTGGCCACCATGGAGTCGCCCGAGTTCGTGAAGATCGTGGGGGAGCTGCGCCGCGAGCTCCAGGCGCACGGGCCGCTCGAGTGAGGGGCGGTTGCGCGGCCCCGGCCTTTGCGCGATTCTGCGGGAGAACATCAGGCCCGGCGGCCCCGGGCGGCGCGCGCGCCGCCGGCGGGCCCGCCCAGGAGGGAGCCGGAATGAAAAAGATGATCGAGCATGTGGCGCTCCGCGTGACGGACATCGACCGGTCCATCACCTTCTACCGCGACGTCATGGGTTTCAAGCCCGTGGGCCGGCGCCTCATCGCCGGAGGGGAGATCGACCAGGTGGCCTTCCGGGTGGGCGAGGACATCCTCGTTCTCTTCTACAACCCGAACTTCCAGAAGGCCGACGAGGACCTCGGCTTCGACTCCCGCCAGATCTCCGACTACGTCGCCGGCAAGGGCAACCGCAAGTGGCGGGGCGGGATGGACCACATCGCCTTCTCCATGCCCGAGGAGGAGTACTACGCCGTCATCGAGCGCGTGAAGAAGCACGGCGTCCACATCCACCGGGGCGAGGAGAAGAACCTCGGCGCCTTCGGGGTGGGCTACGCCACCTACTTCTACGACCCGGACAACATCGAGGTTGAGATCAAGCGCTACGACAACCCCCCCGAGCAGCCCGGCCCCGAGTACTACGAGACCGCCAAGGCGCTGCAGGCCGGGGCCCAGAAGGCCTAG
>JACPCT010000237.1 GCA_016184445.1 Candidatus Tectimicrobiota bacterium
CGCCCGGGGCGACCCGCCGCGAATCGTAAGCCACCCCGCTCACTTCCACGCCTTTCCCGCCCCGGGCGGAGGCGCGCGGGACCGTTCGAGCCAGATCCAAGAATGAGTGCGTTTTCCGATCGGCCATCGTCGCCGGGCTCAATGCCCTCGCTCCTCTTGAGCGGAGGCGGAAGAGGAACCGTGGAGAACGTGGTGAACCGTCTGGGCGATTCTGAACACCCGCTCCCCGAGGGAGGCGCCTTTCGGAGAGGTGGTGACCGGCACCGCAGGCGCCCGGCCGGCGACCTCCAGCACCTGAGCTCCCTCCGGTGGGACCCGCAGATAGCGAAGCGACTGCCAGGCGATGCGCCGCCACACCGGCGCCGCCACCGAGCCGCCCCAGGCGCCATCCTTCCCCCGACCCTCGTCGATGACGACGAGGAGGGCCAGACGTGGATTCTTGTAGGGGACGAAACCTACGAACGACATGACAAACCTGGTGCGGCTATAGGTCTTGGTCTCGCGATCGAGCTTCTGGGCCGTACCGGTCTTTCCGGCCGAGCCATAACCCGGCACCTCGGCCTGGACGCCGCCGCCCCCGGCCACGACCTTCCGCATCGTCTGGGCCAGCACAGCGGCGGTCCGGGCGCTGATTACCCGCTGCATCTCCCTGCGGGGCGGCAGCCACAGCGGCTGGCCGTCCCGTTCCACGTCCTCCACGAGCCGGGGGGCGGGCATTACCCCCCCGTTCGCGATGGCCGCAGCCGTCATGACCATCTGGAGCGGGGTCACGCCCACCTCCTGGCCGATGGAGACCGCAGCCAGCGAGGTGCCGGACCACCTTGCCGGCGGGCGGAGAATCCCCCCCGCCTCGCCGGCAAGGCCGAGCTCCATGGACTCGCCGAAACCGAAGCGGCGGGCCATCCGGTAGAGGCGGGCGGGCCCCACCTCCATGCCCAGCTTATAAGCACCGATGTTCGAGGAATGGACGATCACCTGCTCGGCGGAGAGCCAACCGAACCGCTTGTGGTCGCGGAGAGTGTAGCCCCCTCCAATCCGAAGGAGGCCCTCTTCGCAGAAGAGCATTTTGCGCCAATCCCCCCCCGATTCCAAGTAAGCGGCGGCGGTGATCAGCTTGAAGGTCGAAACCGGCTCGTAAACCTCCTGCAGGGCGGCCTCCCGCCAGCGCTCGGCCGGGTAGCGCTCGTAGGCGTTGGGGTTGAAGCCCGGCACGGAGGCCATGGCCAGAACCCGGCCGCTCGATGGTTCCACCATGACCCCCATCCCCCGGCGCGCCCCGACCTGGGCGACCTGGGCGGCGAGTTCCTTCTCCACGACGAACTGGAGCACTTCGTCGATGGTGAGCCGGACGTCCGCCCCTGCCCGGGGAGGAAGGAGCACCCGGGCTTCCGGGTGGATGGATCGGCCCCTGGCGTCGCGCTCGATCTCCACCCGCCCCGCCCGGCCGCCCATGTGGCCCTCGAAGGCGCGCTCCACGCCCGAGAGCCCCTTCTCGTCCACCCCCACGAAGCCCAGCAGCGAGGAGGCCAGCTCCCGCTTGGGGTAGAAGCGCCGGCTCTCGGCGGCGAAGCCGAGTCCGTCGATCCCAAGGTCCATGACCTTACGCTTCTCCTCCGGGGTTATCTTGCGCAGGAGCCAAACGTAGCGCCTGTCCCCGCTCAACTTGCGCTCGAACTCGGGACCGGCGACGCCCAGAACCTGACTCAGGGATCGGGCCGCCTCGCGCGGGTTATCGATCTCCTGCGGGTTCGCGTAGAGGGAGGACGCCTCCACGCTCACAGCGAGCGGTCTTCCCTGGGCGTCGAGGATCTCCCCGCGCTTCGGGCGCAAGACGAGCGTCCGCCGCAGCTGCCGCTCAGCGTAGCTGACCAGGAACTCGCGGTCCCGTATCTGGATGAGGAAAAGCTTGACGGCGAGCGCACCGAAGCCCAGCCCCACGAGGGCGCCGCATGCGATCAGCCGTCGCAGGTGGCCCTCTTTCACTCCGCTTCCTGCCAAAGGCGGGGGTAACGATCCGCAGCCACTTGCCTACCGCCAGTTCCCCGGCGGGACTTTCACAAACACAACCTGATCGGGCGCCGGGAACACCATGTTGAGCCTCGTCCGGGCGATCGCCTCGATGCGGTCGAGCTGTCGCAGCGAAGCCTCTTCCACGCGGAGCACTCGGCGCTCCTGGATTAGCCGATCCCGCTCGGCCTCGAGCCGCGTCAGCTCATAGCCGAGCTTGACCATCTCCAGGTGGGGCCAGACCAGGGCGAGGGCGCTCAGGGCCATCAACCCCATCCACATCGCGGCCCGCACGAGGGGGAATTCCTTCTCCCCGTTCCTGGACCCGCCCCGTGGACGCTTCCTCCGGAGGCGGCCACCCCCCGCGGCGGGACCCCGGCTCATCGCCCTCAGTCCCCGAGCTTTTCCGCCGCCCGCAGGCGGGCGCTGCGGCTGCGTGGATTGCGCGCCACCTCGGCCTCGCCGGGCCGGACGACCCTCTTGGCCAGGAGCCGCAGCCGGGCACCCTCCTCCCCCTTCCCGGAAAAACCGCGCATGACGTTCTTGACGATGCGGTCCTCCAGGGAGTGGAAAGCGATGACCACCAGCCGCCCGCCGGGGCGGAGGAGGTCCACAGCGTCGCGCAGGGCCGCTTCCAGATCGTCCAGCTCCCGGTTCACCGCGATCCGCAGGGCCTGGAAGGTGCGCGTGGCCGGATGGATCCGCGCCCTCCCGCGGCCGCCGCCCGCGCGGGCGGCGGCCGAGACGATGGCCGCGAGTTCATCGCAGCGCTCGATCGCCTTCCCCGCGCGGGCCCGCCCGATGGCCCGCGCAATGGCTCGGGAGTGGCGCTCTTCGCCGTATTGGTAGATGAGATCGGCCAGCTCGCCCTCCGGCAGGCCGTTCACCAGGTCGGCGGCCGAGGGGCCGGAGCGGCGGTCCATCCGCATGTCGAGGGAGTCGGGGGAGCCGAAGCGGAAGCCCCGCCCCGGGGTGTCGAGCTGGATGGAGGAGACGCCGAGGTCGAACAGCACCCC
>JACPCT010000238.1 GCA_016184445.1 Candidatus Tectimicrobiota bacterium
CCGGGGTGTCCGCCCCCTCGTCCGGGGAGAGCGGGGCGCCCGAGCCCCCCATGTCGGTCCGCACCCAGCCCGGGCAGGCCGCGTTGACGAGGATGCCCGCCCCCTTCAGCTCGGCCGCGAGGATGCGCGTCAGGGCGTTCAGGCAGGCCTTGGAAATCCGGTAGCCAGCGTAGCCGCCCCCGTGCATCTCGGCCAGGCTCCCGAACCAGCTCGACACGTTCACGATGCGCCCGCCCCCGCTCTTCTTCATCAGGGGGGCGAGGGCCTGGGCGACGCGCAGGGGCCCGTAGAGGTTGGTGTCCAAGGTCTCTTGCAGGGAAGGCATGTCGATGGCGAGGGCTCCTTTCGAGCGGTCGTTCAGGATGGCGGCGTTGTTCACCAGGATGTCGAGGCGGCTGAACTCTTTCTCGACGAAGCCGGCGAGGGCCCGGGCCGAGGCCTCCTCGCGCACGTCGAGGGGGTGGAAGCGCACCGGGAGGCCCTCCTACTCGATCTTCGCGCAGGCGGCCCGGCCCTTGCGCCCGTCCCGCGCGGTGAGGACGGTAACGCAGCCCTCCCCCGCCAGGCGGCGGCAGAGGGCGAAGCCCACCCCCTTGTTCCCGCCCGTCACGACGGCGATTCGCTCCCTGCGGGCCACGGGGCCTCCTGTCCGGATGAGGGGGATGCCGCGACCATGATATACCAAGCCCAGGCCGCCGCCGAAGGGCGGCGCGCGATCGGGAGACGCCCATGCCGCGCCGGGTTCACCTCATCCTCTTCGACGTGGACGGCACCCTCCTCTTGAGCGGCGGGGCGGGGGCGCGCGCCCTGAACGACGCCTTCTTCGATCTGTTCGGGACGCCCGGCGCGATGGCCCGGGTGCGCCCCCACGGGAAGACCGACCCCGCCATCTGCCAGGAGATGTTCCGCCTCCACCTGGGGAGGGAGGGCACGGCGGAGGAGGCGGGCCGCCTGATGCGGAGGTACCTGGAGATCCTCCCCGCGTGCGTGGCCGGCTCGCGCAACTTCCACCTCATGCCCGGCATCCCCGGGGTGCTGGACGCCCTCGCGGCGCGGGAGGACGTCCTCCTGGGGCTCGGGACGGGCAATGTCGAGCCGGGGGCGCGGACCAAGCTCGAGCGGGGGCGCCTGAACGGCTACTTCCCCTTCGGGGGCTTTGGCGGGGACTCCGCCGACCGCGCCGCGCTGCTGGAGGCGGGCTTCCGCCGCGGTGAAGCGTGCGCCGGGGCGGGCGCTTCGGTCGTCCGCTGGGTGGTGGGGGACACCTGGCGGGACGTGCGGGCGGGGCGGGCCTGCGGGGCGCGCACGCTGGCGGTGGCGACCGGCGGGGACACCCTCCACGGGCTCGCCGAGGCCGCGCCCGATCACCTCCTCGCCGACCTCCGCCGCGCGGGGGACCTGCTCTCCCTGCTGGACGGCCTCCCGGCATGAGCGGGGTGTGGGGCCGCCGCCGGCGGCTGCTCTTCTGGCTGGGGTTCCTCCTGATCGCGAGCCTCCCCGCGGGGGCGCTCTTCCTGGCGAAGCCGCTCTTCCTGGACCGGGCCGGAGCGGAGGCGGAGCTCCTCCGCCGCGCGGCGGCCCTGCGGGGCGCCCCGCAGGAGCAGGCGGCGGGCGAGGTGGGCCGGATGGTCAAGGCCTACCTGGACACCTTCCGCCACGTGAGCCGGGCCGAGGTGGAGGTCCGCGCGGCCTCGGCGGAGCGCCTCGCCTTCACCGTCTCCCTTCCCTGGAGCGAGGTCAGCGCCAAGCAGCGCCGCCAGCGCGCCGAGGCCATGGGCCGCCTCGCGGCCGGGATGCTCCGGAGCGCTGGGGCGGAGGGGGTGGCGGTCGAGGTGGAGGTGCGCCGCTGGCGGAAGGACTCGGCCGTGCGCAGCGACTTGGTCGGCCGCTACCTCCACGACCCGGGCGCGGGCAGGGGCGCGTGGCGGGAGGCGCCCTCTCCCTGAGACAAGAAACGGCGGCCGCCGGGGCGGCCGCCGTTCCGGTTTTCGTGTCCGGCTGTCGCGCTAGACCGAGGCGCCCTTCCTGACGTTGGCCGCCTGCAGCCCCTTCGGGCCCTGGACAATTTCGAAGTTGACGCGCTCCCCTTCCTGGAGAGTCTTGAACCCCTCTCCCTGGATGGCGGAGAAGTGGACGAATACGTCATCCCCTCCCGACTGAGAAATGAATCCGTAGCCCTTGGCGTCGTTGAACCATTTGACCGTTCCCTCTGGCACCTTCCGATCTCCTACGTGACGCACATGCGGCGGCGCGACGCGGTACACCCCGCTGACGCGGCCTGCCGCGACGAAGTAAACGCGCTCCCTAGGCCGACCTTTTTCGGGGGTTTGGTTCGGGTGTGACGGGGGCGGCCCTTGGGCCGCTCCCGCTCGCAAGCCTAACCGCCTTCCGCGACCTCAACCGTCGAAAGATCGGGCGTGAAAAAAGGCTACTATAAGGGTCCCCCCGGCGCAACAGGAAATTCCGGCTAGACGGCCACCTTGCGGACGTTGCCCGCCTGGAGCCCCTTGGGCCCCTGGACGACCTCGAAGCTGACGCGATCGCCCTCCTTGAGGGACTTGAAGCCCTCCCCCTGGATGGCGGAGAAGTGGACGAAGATGTCCTGCCCCCCCTCCTGTGAGATGAAGCCGTACCCCTTCGAGTCGTTGAACCACTTGACCGTTCCTTCGGGCATTTCGGCGGCTCCTTGAGAAAATGAGAGAGACCGGCCGGGCGCGCGCGGCCCGGCCCTGCATCGGCACCCCTACTCCCCTCCCAGGGAACCGGAAAAGAGTACACGGCCCCCCGCCCTCCCTGCAAATCGGCGTTTTGGGGGTTTTGGCGGAGGGAGGCGGATTCGCGTATCGTGTTTCCGCCCCGGGGCGCCCGGGGCCCCCCGCGCGAGGAGACGTCCCGATGCCGCCCGCCGCCACCGGCCTCTTCCCCGAGTACGCGGCCCTCCCCGGCATGTTCGCCCGGGAGGTGGAGGGCCTGAGCGGCGTCCAGCTCGACCGCACCCGCCCCGAAAAGAGCTGGGGCGCCTG
>JACPCT010000239.1 GCA_016184445.1 Candidatus Tectimicrobiota bacterium
CGGAACCCGCGCCCGAGAAACCTCTCGAGGAGAAGCCCAAGGGCGAGGAGGAGGCCTTCCGCCTGAGCCAGGTGGCCGACTTCCGCGGCCCGCAGCCGGCGGCCCGCCAAACCCCCTCCCGCCGCCCCTCCGACGAGGAGGAGCCCCTGGCGCCCCCGCCGCTGCCCGGGGTGGGGCCCTCCCCCCAGGGCCGCGCCGCGAGGCCCAGGCCCGAGGAGGAGACGGCCGCCCCCCCGCCCGACCTGGGCGGCGGCGCCAGCCGCCCCCAGCGCCCCGCCGCGGCTCCTCCCCCGCCGGCGGCGCCAGCGCCCTCCCCGACGGACGCCCCGGTCCGCCCGCGCGGCCGCGGTTCCGTGCTGCTGGGCCCGGAACCCGGCACAGAGAAGGGCGAGAACCTCACCTCCCAGGCCGGGGCCTCCTCGCGCGCCCGGCTGGAGAACCCCTACCGGCACCTCCGCCAGAAGGCCATCGAGTACGTCACCGGCGCCTTCCAGGCGATCGGCAAGGGCACGCAGCTGGGGCTGGAGGACGGCGAGGACATCATCTTCGAGTGCCTCGAGCACCCGGACGCCCTGGAGCAGCTCTACTCCCTGGCCGTGGGCCAGAAGGACACGACGAACTCCCTGGCCATCCACCTGGTCAACCACGCCACCTACACCCTCAAGCTCGGCCGGGGCCTCAAGTGGTCGCCCGAGCGCCAGGTGCGGCTGGGCGTGGCCGCGCTCCTCCACGACATCGGCATGTGCCGGGTCCCCCAGCACATCCGGCACAAGGAGGGCAAGCTCGCCCCCGAGGAGATGAACGAGATCCGCAAGCATCCCGAGTACGGCCTGCGGATCGTCCTGGATGGCTTCGGGGAGCCCTTCCGCTGGCTCGGCGAGGCGCTCTACCACGAGCACGAGCGCGAGGACGGGCGGGGCTATCCCCAGGGCCTCCTCGGCAACGAGATCTCCGAGTACGCGAAGATCATCGGCCTCGCCGACGTCTACGAGGCCCTCACCCACAACCGGCCCCACCGCAAGCGGCTCCTCCCGCACAAGGCGGTCCAGGAGATCATCCAGACCCAGAAGACCTCCTTCCACCAGCGGCTGCTCAAGGTGATGCTCGAGGAGCTCTCCGTCTTCTCCCTGAACAGCCTGGTGCGCCTGAACTCGAACGCCATCGGGCGCGTGGCCCAGACGGTTCCGGGCCAGCCCCTGCGGCCGGTGGTGCAGCTGCTCTACGACGGGGACGGCAACGAGATCTCCGATGAGCGCATGATCGCCCTCAAGGACTTCCCGCTCCTCTACATCGTGGACTCGCTGGACGAGACCGAAGTCCCCCGCCCCTAGCCGCGACGCGAATGAGCCGAGCCCCCGCTGGATTCCTTGTCCGCTCCCCGCGCATGGCCTGCGTCCTGGGCGCGCTCCTTTGCGCCCTTCTCCTGCCTCCGGCCCTCGCCGGCCGCGCCGAAGGCGCCGCCGCCGGCCCCCGGCCCTCCCTCCCCCCGGAGGAGAGCTACCTCTACGACGTCGACTTCCTCTTCTTCAAGAACATCGCGGAGGGGACCCTCCGGCTCCGCCACCTGGGCAACCTCAGCTACCGCGCCGAGCTCATCGCCGAGACCAAGGGCATCATCGGCTTCCTCACCTCCTACCGGAAGAACCACTACGCCAGCGACCTGGAGTACGACCCCGCCCGGGGCCGCTTCTTCACCCGCAACTACACGAAGACGGTCTACCGGGGGCTGAACGTCTCCAGGACCACGATGGCGATCGACCGCCAGAGCCGCGCCATCCGGTGGACGGCCACCTCCAACGGCGATCTCCGCGGGAAGGGGACGGAGCCCATCCCCCCCGGCGTGGTCTACGAGGACCTGCTCTCGGCCTTCTTCAACTTCCGCGGCGGCGCCTTCGGCCCCCTGAGCCGGGGCCGCCACTTCACCGTCATCACCCTTCCCGCCTACGACACCCCGAAGGAAGAGAGAGAGAGCGGGGAAAGCCTCGCCCGCGACTTCGACATCCGGCTCGCCGACCCCGAGACCGAGCGGAGGTACAGGCGGGCCTACGACCGGGAGAAGGAGAGGGGGCTCCTGGTCCTCGTCAAGGTCCCCAAGGAGCTGTTCGGCCAGGAGACGGGCGAGGTGCGGGTGTGGTTCGACGAGAGCCTCATCCCCGTCTCGGCCACGGTCGAGCAGGCCATCTACTTCGGGGACGTGCACGGGACCCTCCGCAAGGCCGTGATCGGCCGCCCCCGCGGGCTCCCCCAGGAGGGCGGCCCCCGCTAGCGGAAGGCGTCGCGCAGGAGGCGGAGGACCCGCGCCTCCCCGCCCGGCGCGGCCTCGACCATCACCACGTCGAAGCGGCAGGGGAGGGACCGGGCCTCCGGATGGGTGAGCAAGTAGTGCTCGGCCGCGCGCATGAGGCGGCGCTGCTTCCCGGCCCCCACGGCCAGGAGGCCGCTCTCCTCCTCCCCGGGGCGCCGCGTCTTCACCTCGACGAAGGCGAGGACCCCGCCCTCCCCGGCCACGATGTCCACCTCGTAGCGGGGCCCGCGGTAGTTCCGCTCCAGAATCCGGTAGCCGCTCCTCTCCAGGTGGCGGCAGGCCGCCTCCTCGCCGCGCGCCCCGCCGCTCTTGGCCGACTCTCCCGCCACCTCATTCCCCCAAGAGGTCCGGCACGCCCCGGAACGTGCGGCGGTGCAGGCGGCAGGGGCCGCGCGCCCGCAGCGCCGCGAGGTGCTCCCGGGTGGGGTAGCCCTTGTGGCGGACGAAGCCGTAGGCGGGAAAATCGCGGTCGAGGCGCACCATGAGCCGGTCGCGCAGCACCTTGGCCACGATGCTGGCCGCCGCGACGCAGGCGCAGAGGGCGTCCCCGGAGACGACCGGGGTCTGGGGCAACGCCAGGGGGATGCGCCGGTTGCCGTCCACGAGCAGGTGGTCGGGCCGCAGGGACAGGCGGCGGGCGGCGCGGGCCATGGCCCAGAGCGAGGCCTGGAGGATGTTGCGCCGCTCGATCTCCCGGGGGCCGGCCGCCGAGGCGGTCTCGCCGAAGAGGGCCTCGCGCCGGCCGGGGGTGAGCCTCTTGCTGTCCGCCAGCCCCTCGATGGGGTCCCCCGGGTCGAGCACCACGGCGGCGGCCACGACCGGCCCCGCCAGGGGCCCGCGGCCCGCCTCGTCCACCCCGGCCACGGAGCGGAGGCCCTGCGCCATCAAGCGCTGCTCGGCGGCGTACATGCGGGGCTCAGAAAGGGCGGAGCGGCCAAGAGGCGGACAATATAACCGTTCCAAGCCGGGGCGTTCAATCGGCTCCGGCGGGCCCGGCCGGGGCGGACGCCGCGGCACAAGCAAAGTATCGCCGCTTTCTCGCAGGGGCGGTTCTCAAACCGCCCTTACGGAAAGAAGCAGGTGATTGAGATGTCATTCTGAGGCCCGGCCTTCAGTCGGCCAAAGCCGACTTTCGTCCGGCGAAGGCCGGAGGGCCGAAGAATCTCGGTTCGAAAGGAAAACCGAGACCCTTCGCTTCGCTCAGGGTGACGACCGTGGGCATTCACTCCCGCTGCATCAGAGAGGTCACCAGGGGGCCGAACTCGGCGAATTCGGCCTGGGCGATCTCCCGGGCCCGCTTCGTCTCGTCCTTGACCCCCGCCGAGCAGGTGAACTCGGTCTCGTCCTTCCCTTTCGCGAGGCACTCGACGTGAGGGGACCCCGCGTAGAGGAGCCGCTGGCCGGGCGAGACCTCGAACCGGAAGACGGGCGGCTGGCTGGGGCCTTGGGCCGTGCGCCAGGAGATTTCGGCATCGAAGAAGCCTGATTTGGGATTATACGGTGCTCCTGGCAAGGGTACATGTAAGCGGTAGACCCCTGGAGCCAGAACCAGATAGTACCAGCGTTCTCGCCCGAATTCGGAGAAGTCGGGATGCCAACCTTGGTAGATCCGGGCAAATCCCTCTCCCTCCTCCGAGACCGCTTTTTCAATTTTGATGGCATA
>JACPCT010000240.1 GCA_016184445.1 Candidatus Tectimicrobiota bacterium
GAGGACGCCCGCAGGGTTGAGGCCGGCCAGCCGGGCGAGGTCCACCGCCCCCTCCGTGTGGCCCGCGCGGCGGAGCACCCCGCCGGGCTGGGAGCGCAGAGGGAAGATGTGTCCCGGGGTCACGAGGTCCGAGGGCTTGGCGCCGGGCTGGATGGCGGTCAGGACGGTGTGAGCGCGGTCGTGGGCGCTGATGCCGGTGGTCACCCCCTCGCGGGCCTCGACAGAGACGGTGAAGGCGGTCCCGAAGGGGGAGCCGTTGCGGTAGCGGGGGACCATCATCGGGAGGTCCAGGGCCTCCACCCGCTCCGGGGTGAGGGCCAGACACACGAGGCCCCGGGCGTTCTTCGTCAGGAAGTTGATGGCCTCGGGGGTCACCTTCTCGGCGGCGAGGATGAGGTCGCCCTCGTTCTCGCGGTCCTCGTCGTCCACGAGGATGACGAAGCGGCCCTCGCGCATGTCCCCGATGGCCTTCTTGATGGTCGAGAAGGCGCTCTCGTTCTCTTTCTTGGGTCTTGCGTGTTGTGTCCTAGGCATAGCCGAACGCTTTCAAGGCTTCCAGGGTGATGCCCCGCGCCGGCTCGCCGGCCTGGGCGTGCGGGGCGAGAAGCTTCTCCACGTACTTGCCGATCAGGTCGGCCTCGAGGTTGAGGGGGGCGCCGTCCGCCTTCGCGGCGAGGGTGGTGCGCCCGCTCGTGTGCGGGATGACGGCCACCGAGAAGGCGCCCTCCTCCACCCCCGCGACCGTCAGGCTGATCCCGTCCACCGCACGTAGCGCATCACCTCCTCCGGGGCCCCCACCGTCAGCCAGATCGAGTCCCCTTCCGTGCGCCGGCTTCTGAGCCTCCCCACGGCGTCCACGTGGCCGGTGACGAGGTGGCCCCCGAGCCGCTCCCCCAGGGCGAGGGCCCGCTCGAGGTTGCAGCCCTCCCCCACCTTCAGGAGGCCGAGGTTGGTGCGGCGCAGGGTCTCGGGCGAGAGGTCGGCCTCGAACCCGGCGGCCTCGAGGGAGGCGACGGTGAGGCAGGCGCCGTTGACGGCGATCGAATCACCCGGCTTGACCCCCTCCATGATGGCGGAAGCCTCGACGCCGAGGCGCGCGCCCCCTTCTCCCTCCCGCAGGGAGCGCACCCGGCCGATCGCCTCCACGATCCCGCTAAACATCCCCGTCCTCCCCGTAAGCGGCCCAGACGGGCGGCTTCACGTAGCCCTCGACGAGCAGGTCCTCTCCCAGCGCCTCCCAGCGCACATGGGAGAGGCGGAGCCCCTCCCCGGGGAGGCGGGGCGAGAGGCCCGCCACCGCCCCCGGCGCGCACTCATCCCCTATGATAAGAGGGGCCAGGAAGAAAAGCACCTTGTGGGCCATCCCCTCCCGCAGGAAGGACCCGTGGACGCGGCCTCCCCCCTCCACCAGCAGGTGGCGGATCCCCCGTTCCCCCAGCTTCGCGAGCAGGGGGGCGAGCGGGACGCCCCCCGGCCCGGAGGGGCCCAGCCGGAGGATTTCGGCCCCCGCTTTCCGGAGAAGCTCCTCCTTTTCCGGAGGGGCGCTCCCGGTCGTCGCCAAAATTGTAGCAACGCCCCGATCGGGCGGCAATATTCGGGCCGATTCGGAGGTTTTCAGGCGGGAATCCAGCACCACCCGCAGGAGAGGCTTCCCCTCTCTGCCCTCGGGCCGGGCGGTCAGGAGGGGGTCATCCTTGAGGATGGTTCCGGCCCCGACGAGGATGGCGTCCACCCGGTCGCGGCAGTCGTGGACCCAGGCCCGGGCCCGTTCCCCCGTGAGCCAGCGGCTCTCCCCGGTCCGCGTGGCGATGCGCCCGTCCAGGCTCGCCGCCGCCTTGAGGGTGACGAAGGGGCGGCCCTCCCGGTTCCAGGCGAAGAAGGGCTCGTTCAGGCGCACGGCCTCCCGGGCCCTGAGGCCCACCTCGACCCGGACGCCCGCCTCGCGGAGGATCTGGAAGCCGCGCCCCGAGGTGCGCGGGTCAGGATCTTGGACCGCGGCCACCACCCGGGCGATCCCGGCCCCGGCGACGGCGGGGGCGCAGGGCGGGGTGCGGCCCTGGTGGGCGCAGGGCTCGAGCGTGAGATAAAGGGTCCCGCCCCGTGCGCGCGCCCCGGCTTCGCGAAGGGCCGCCGCCTCGGCGTGCGGGGCGCCCGCCCGCTCGTGCGAGCCCCGCCCGGCCGGGGCGCCCTTGGCGTCCAGCACCACGGCGCCCACGGCAGGGTTCGGGCTCGTGCGGCCCACGCCCCGGCGGGCCAAGGCGAGGGCCTCGTCCATCCAGCGGCGGTCGCGCTCCCGCTCCGGTAGGCTCTCCACGCCGGCGCCCAGCCCTCCGGTGCTCCCGGAGGGCTAGTGGACCTCCACCCGCTGGTAGGCTCCGTGCTCGATCGCCGCCTGGGCGGCGGCGAGGCGGGCGATGGGCGCCCGGTAGGGGGCGCAGGAGACGTAGTCCATCTTCACCAGGTGGCAGAACTCGACCGAGGTGGGCTCGCCGCCGTGCTCGCCGCAGATGCCCAGCTCGAGGTTCCCCCGGCTCTTGCGCCCCCGCTCGATGCCGATCCGCACCATCTCGCCCACGCCCTCGCGGTCGATGGCGATGAAGGGATCGCGCGGGATGAGGTTCTTCTCGATGTACTCGGGGAGGAAGCGGCCCGCGTCGTCGCGGCTCAGGCCGTAGGTGAGCTGGGTCAGGTCGTTCGTGCCAAAGCTGAAGAACTCGGCGCTCTCGGCGATCTCGCCGGCCACGAGGCAGGCGCGCGGGATCTCGATCATCGTCCCGACGAGGTAACGGGCCTGGACGCCCTTCTCCCGGATGACCTTCTCGGCGGTCTCCTGCACGAGCTTGCGGTTGTACTCCCACTCGGCGGTGCCGGCGGTCAGCGGGATCATGATCTCGGGGAAGACGTTGACCCCCTTCTTCTTCATCTCGCAGGCGGCCTCGATGATGGCCCGCGCCTGCATCTCGGAGATCTCGGGGTAGGTCACCGCCAGGCGGCAGCCCCGGTGGCCCAGCATCGGGTTCTGCTCCTTGTGGGTCTCGGTGGCGTGGCTGACGGTCTCGGCGCTCACCCCCAGGAGCTTGGCCACCTGCTTCATGTCCTGCTCGGTCTTGGGCAGGAACTCGTGCAGGGGCGGGTCCAGCAGGCGGATGGTGACGGGCCGCTCCTTCATCACCGCGAAGATGCCCAGGAAATCCTCCCGCTGCATCGGGAGGAGCCGGGCGAGCGCCTTGCGGCGGCCCGCCTCGTCCTGGGCGAGGATCATGGCGCGCACGGAGTCAATGCGGTCGCCCTGGAAGAACATGTGCTCGGTGCGGCAGAGGCCGATGCCCTCGCAGCCGAACTTGACCGCCGCCTCGCTGTCGGCCACGGTGTCGGCGTTGGCGCGGACCCCCAGGGTGCGGACCTCGTCGGCCCAGGACATGAGGGTCGCGAAGTCGCCCGCCAGCTCGGGGGCCCTGAGCTTGGCCTGCCCGAGGATGACCTCCCCCGAGGTGCCGTTCAGGGAAATCCAGTCGCCCTCGCGGACCTCCTGGCCCCGCGCCTTCATCACCTTCTCGGCGGTGCGCACGTCGAGCTCCCCGCAGCCCGTGACGCAGCACTTGCCCATCTGCCGGGCCACCACGGCGGCGTGGGAGGTGAGCCCGCCCCGGGCGGTCAGGATGCCCCGGGCCACGCTCATGCCCTTGATGTCCTCGGGGCTCGTCTCGTTGCGCACGAGCATCACGAGCGCTTGACGGCTTCCTCGGCGGTGAAAACGGCTCTCCCCACCGCCGCGCCAGGGGAGGCGCCCAGGCCCTTGGCGATGACGTTCACCTTCTGGGTGGGGTCGATGGCCGGGTGGAGGAGCTGGTCGAGGCTGTCGGCGTCCACCTTCTTGAGGGCGCCGCGCTTGTCGAGGAGGCCCTCCTTCACCAGCTCGACCGCGATCCGCACGGCCGCCCCGGCGGTGCGCTTGCCGTTGCGGGTCTGGAGCATGAAGAGGCGGCCGTTCTGGATGGTGAACTCCATGTCCTGCATGTCCTTGTAGTGCTCCTCGAGCCGCCGGGCGATGCCGGTGAGCTCCTGGTAGCACTTGGGCATGCGGTCCTTGAGGCCGCTGATGGGCTCGGGGGTGCGGATGCCGGCCACCACGTCCTCGCCCTGGGCGTTGAAGAGGACCTCGCCGTAGAGGGTCCTCTCACCCGTCGAGGGGTCGCGCGAGAAGGCGACGCCCGTGCCGCAGTCGTCCCCCATGTTCCCGAACACCATGCACTGGACGTTGACGGCGGTGCCCCAGGTGTGGGGGATGTGGTAGAGGCGGCGGTAGGTGACGGCCCGGTCGTTGTTCCAGGACTTGAAGACGGCCTCGATGGCGAGGCGGAGCTGCTCGTAGGGGTCCTGCGGGAAGGCCTGGCCCGTCTTCTCGCGCACCAGGGCCTCGTACTCCTCGGCCAGCCCGGCCAGGTCGTCGGCGGTGAGGTCGAGGTCGGTCCTGGCCTTGCGGCGCTCCTTGAGGGCGGTGATCCGCCCCTCGAAGTCGTGGTGGTTCATGTCCAGGACGACGTTGCCGAACATGTTGATGAAGCGCCGGAAGCTGTCGTAGGCGAAGCGGCGGTTGCCGGTCTTCTTGGCCAGGGCCTCGACCGTCTGGCCGTTCGAGCCGAGGTTGAGGACGGTGTCCATCATGCCCGGCATGGAAGCCCGCGCGCCCGAGCGCACGCTCACGAGGAGGGGGTTCTCCGTCCCCCCGAACTGGGCCCCCATCGCCTTCTCCAGGCGGACGATCTGGGCCTTCACGCCGTCCCAGAGCCCGGCCGGGAGGGATTGGGTCTTGAGGTACTCCAGGCACACCTCGGTCGTGATGGTGAAGCCCGGAGGCACGGGGATGCCCAGGCTGGCCATCTCGGCCAGGTTGGCCCCCTTGCCCCCGAGGAGGTCGCGCATGCCGGCCCGCCCGTCCGTCTGGCCGGCGCCGAAGGCATAGATCATCTGTTTGTCCGCCATCGAGACCAACCTCCTGAAGAAACCCCCGCAGGGACGCGGGAGGGCCGGACCGTGGAGCGAACGAAAGAGCGCGCCCGGCTAGGACGTGGGCCGCGCCTGAATCTTGGCAAAATCCGCCACCGGGGAAAAGAGCCCCGCGACCTCGGCCATGAGGGCCAGCCGGTTGCGCCTTATCCCCTCATCTTCGGCCATCACGAGCACGTCGTCAAAGAACTTGTCCACGAAAGGACGAATACGGGTTACCTTTTCCATCCAGTCAGTATATGCCTCTTCTAAATTCAGTCCTAAAGCGCCAAGGTCAACTTTATGATTGGTACGAATATAAGTGGCTATGCTCCGCTCAAAAGCGTCTTTCCATACTTTTACTGCATCCCACAAACGTTTCTCGGCACTCTCTGTGAGGAGAGAGTCCGAAACCGATAAGGTGATATGGGTGCTGTTGGGTTGAAGGACTACTTCCAGCTTTCCCTCGGCCCGGGCCTGGCGGACGATGTTCGAGACCCGCTTGAAGGTGGTGGTCAGGGGTTCGAAGGTCTCGGTGCTCGCCGCGAGCTTCTCCAGGGCCTTGAGGCGCGCCCGGGCGTCCACCGGGTCGTGCCAGCCTTTTCCATCGGAGGCCGAGAGCACGGCTTCGACGAGGTCCCCCCGGGCCCCCTCCCGGGAGAGGACGGCCTTGAGCCTGTCCCGCAGGAAGTCCGAGAGCCGGGCGAGTGCGTCCTCTTTCTTTTCCTTGAACTTGTCGTGGAGGGGCTTGAGGGCCTCCGCCGCGAACGCGGGCAAGGAAAGCCGGTAGCCCCTGGCCACGATGATCTGGAGGATGGCGTTCGCCCCCCGGCGGAGCGCATAGGGGTCCTCGGAGCCGCTGGGGAGGTAGCCCAGGCCGATCAGCCCGGCCAGGGTGTCCATCCGGTCCGCCAGGCCCACCAGGGCGCCGAGGTCCTCCGAGGGGAGGGCGTCCCCCTCCCCGCGCGGCAGGCAGGCCTCCCCCACCTTCAGGGCGAAGGCGCGGTGCGCATCGGGCCCCGGAAAGAGCCTCTCCCGTAGCCAGCCCGCGAGCATCCGGAAGCGCTCGGCCTTCTGAAAGCTCGTCCCGAGCCGGGGGTGGTAGACCACCCCCCGCAGGCGCTGGGCCATCTCGTCGAGGGAGGTCTTGAGGTCTTGCTTCCAGTAGAACTCGGCGTCCTCCAGCCGCGCCCGCACCACCCGCTCGTAGCCCCGGCGGACGACGCCCATGTCCCTGGCCTTCGTGTTGCTGAACCCAATGAAATTGGGGAGGAGCGTCCCGCCTCCCTTCTTCCTGAGGGCGAAGAAGCGCTGGTTCACCTCCAGGGTGGAGATGATGACCTCCTCCGGGAGGTCGAGAAACCGATCTTCGAACTTACAGGCTACCGGGAAGGGCCACTCCACCAGGAAGGCCACCTTCTCCACGAGCCGCTCGACGGACTCGGAGCTCGCCGCAGGCTGGCCGCCCGCCATCCCCGCCTCGGCCAAAAGGTCCTGGCGGATCATACTTTTCCGTTTTTCGGGGTCGGGCTCGACGTAGTTCTCCCGGAGGACCTTCAGGTACTCCTTTAAATTCTTTACTTGAAATGTTTTTCCTGAGCCCATGAAGCGGTGGGCGCGGGTGGTGGTGCCGAATCGCTGGTGTAAAGCGCTTTTTCCTCCTACTGACGCAACCACTGCCAGGAAACTTACAGTCCCCGGGAGCGCTTCTCCTCCGTAGGTGCAAAGAAGCCAGTGAACTGGCCGGACGAAACGGCTACTCCAGGCTCCCCAGCGCATAGTCTTGGGAGAAGGCAAGGATGAGTAAACAGGCAAGAGAATGTCAAAGTGGAGGATATCTTTCGTCGCCCTCCCCTTCTCCTCCTTCAAGAACATCAGCCGCTCCCCCTTCTCGGTCTGCTTGCGGCCGAGGGCGGAGACCTCCACCCCGCACGTCCTGGCGAAGCCGAGGGCGGCCTTGGTGGGGTTGCCCTCCTTGTCGAAGGCGGCGGAGACGGGGGGGCCAAAAATCTCCTGGGAGAGCGGCCTCTGGTGCTCTTCGAGGTCTTCCACATGCAGCACCAGCCGCCGGGGAGTGCCCATGACGGAGAGGCCCTGGAAGCCGAGCCGGGTCTCCTTGAAGGCGGCCTCGGCCCGCTCCTTCAGGGCGGCGAGGAGCCCCGGCATGTAGGCCGAGGGGATCTCCTCGGTCCCGATCTCGAAGAGCAGCTCCTTGCCCAAGCGAATTCCCCCGAAAACGATTCAAGGGTGATTTGCCCCCTCTCTCCCCGGGAGAGGGTTTTGAATCACGAGGCTCTCAGGCCATCGCGGCCTGTTTCACCGGTTTGGCGTCGTAGATTCTCACCCACCGCTCCCGCTCCTCCTTGTCCTGGATGAGCGGGAAGCCCG
>JACPCT010000321.1 GCA_016184445.1 Candidatus Tectimicrobiota bacterium
CGGGCGGGGGAGGAGCGCCTCGCGCGCGCCGCCTCGCTGCTCGGCAAGGATTCCGCACCCCATCTTCTGGAAGTGAGCGCCGAGGGGGAAAGGGAGCGCCTGGGCGGCTGGGCCGCGGCGCCCAGCCTGACGCGCTCGGGCCGGGACGGGCAGTATCTTTTCGTGAACGGCCGCCCGGTGCGCGAGCCCGTGCTGGTGCGGGCCGCCTACGAGGCCTACCGGAGCTTCCTGCCGGGGGGGCGGCATCCCCTCTTCGTGCTGTTCCTGGACCTCCCCCCGGAGGAGGTGGACGTGAACGTGCATCCCTCCAAGGAGGAGGTGCGCTTCCGCCGGGCCTCGGCCGTCTACGCCCTGGTGCGCGAGGCGCTGACGGCGGCGCTGGGCGCCCCCTCGCCCCGGCCACGGCTGGCCTACCGCCGGCCCCCGGCCCCCCTCCCGGCGGGGCGGCTGGGCGGGACCACGCCCTGGCGGGGGGGGCCGGCTCCCCCCTCCTTGATCGGCGGAGGGGGCTACGTCCCGCCCCGGGCGCCGGCGGAGGTGCCTTCGGAGCCAGAGCCAGAGGCGGCGCCCCTCGTCTACGAGGCCGAGCCCGGGTTCCCCGCTTCTCCTGCCCTTCCGCCCGGGGTGGCGGAGAGGAACCAGCCCGTCTTCCCCGCCTCGGCGCTGCCGGGGCCGCTCGAGCGGGTGCTCCAGCCGCCCCACCCCTCGCGGCCCGTGCGCCTCGCCGAGTGCCGCTACCTGGGCCAGTGGGAGGAGTGCTTCCTCCTCTTCGCCTCGCCCCAGGGGCTGGTGTTCGTGGACCAGCACGCCGCCCACGAGCGGGTGCTCTACAACCGCTTCCGCGATCAGTTCCGCGAGGGGAAGGTGGAGACCCAGGCCTGCCTGGTCCCGGCGGGCATCCGCCTGCGGCCGGAGGAGGCCATCCGGCTCGAGGCGCGGCGCGGCGCGCTCGAGCGCTCGGGCTTCGACCTCGAGCCCGCGGGCCCCGGGGAGTATCTCATCCGCTCGGTGCCCGCCCTCCTCGCCGAGCGCGATCCGGCGGGGGCGGTGCGCCGGGTGGTGGAGGGCCTCGCCGAGTGGGAGGAGCCCATGAGCTTCCCCGACCTCATCGACGGCATCATCGCCCGGATGAGCTGCCGGGGGGCGGTGAAGGCGGCCCAGGCGCTCCACCCCGAGGAGGTGGCCGCCCTGGCCGCCGAGGTGGACCGCACCCCCGGGAGCTGGACCTGCCCCCACGGGCGCCCCCTCATGCTGGTGCTGGGGGCGGGGCCGGTGCGGCGGCGGTTCCTGCGCTCCTGAGGGCGGTGGCGGGGCCGCCCCCGCGGGCGGGCGGCTTGACACCGGCGCGCGGGGGGACGAAAATGGCCGCGCCTGGGGAGGAAGGGGCGTGGGGTTTCTCCTTTCCGATAACCGAGCATTTTTCAATCCGTTGTGCCCGTCCGGGGTCCGAGGAGATGGCGTTGCGCCCTTGGGCGCGCTCCCCCGGGCCGTTTCCGTCAGGCAAGCTTCCGCCCGCCCGTTGGTTGATCCTGCCGCCCTCGACACGGAGTAGCCGCGCGCGATGCCGCTCAACGCTCATCCCCTCGACGACGCCCTGACCTTCGACGATGTGATGCTCCTGCCCGCGCGCTCGAGCGTGCTCCCGAAGGACGTGAACCTCTCGGTGACGATGGCCGAGGAGCTGGAGATGCGCATCCCCGTCTTCAGCGCCGCGATGGACACGGTGACCGAGTCGGCCCTCGCCATCGCCCTGGCCCAGCAGGGAGGGCTCGGGGTGATCCACCGCAACATGCCCGTCGAGCGGCAGGCGGCCGAGGTGGACAAGGTCAAGCGCTCCGAGAGCGGGATGATCACCCAGCCCATCACCATGCGGCCCTCCCAGCGGATCAAGGAGGCGCTCGACCTGATGTCGGCCTACCGGATCTCGGGGGTGCCCATCACGGAGGAGGGGCGGCTGGTCGGCATCCTGACCAACCGGGACGTGCGCTTCGAGTCGGACCTGGACCGGCCCGTCTCGGAGCTGATGACCAAGACCGGCCTCATCACCGTGCCCGTGGGGACCACCCTGGAGGAGAGCAAGGGGATCCTGCACCAGCACCGGATCGAGAAGCTCCTGGTCGTGGACGAGAACTTCTACCTGAAGGGCCTCATCACGCTCAAGGACGTCGAGAAGGTGCGGCGCTTCCCCCGCTCCGCGAAGGACAAGCATGGGAGGCTGCGGGCGGCGGCGGCGCTGGGCGTCGGGGCCGACATGCGCGAGCGGGTGCAGGCCCTGGCGGCGGCGGGGGTGGACCTCCTGGTCATCGACAGCGCCCACGGCCACTCCGAGCGGGTGCTGCGGGCGGTCGAGACGGTCAAGTCCCTGCACCCCGGGGTCCTCCTCATGGCCGGCAACGTGGCCACCGCCGAGGCGACGGTGGACCTGATCAAGGCCGGGGCCGACATCATCAAGGTGGGGATCGGGCCGGGCTCCATCTGCACCACCCGGGTGGTGGCGGGGGTGGGGGTGCCCCAGCTGAGCGCCGTGGCCAACTGCGCGGCCGCCGCCGAGCCCTACGGGGTGCGGGTCGTCTCGGACGGGGGCATCAAGTACTCGGGCGACATCGTTAAGGCCATCGCCGCGGGGGCCCACGCCGTCATGATCGGGAGCATCTTCGCCGGGGTGGAGGAGAGCCCGGGCGAGCGCATCCTCTACCAGGGGCGCAGCTACAAGGTGTACCGGGGCATGGGGTCGGTCGGGGCCATGCAGAACGGGACCTCGCGCGACCGCTACTTCCAGGACAGCGCGGACGGCTTCGAGGACTCCTTCAGCGAGACCAAGCTGGTGCCCGAGGGCGTCGAGGGGCGCGTCCCCTACAAGGGCGCGCTGTCGGCGACCGTCTACCAGCTCATGGGCGGGCTGGCCGCGGGCATGGGCTACACGGGCTGCCGGACGGTGGAGGAGCTGCGCAGGAACGCGCGCTTCATCCGCATCACGCCGGCCGGGCTCAGGGAGAGCCACGTGCACGACGTGTTCATCACCCGCGAGGCGCCCAACTACCAGATGGAGTAACCGACACTTCGCGGCGGGGCGGCCCGGGCCCCCCCGTTCAATGGGCGGACGATGGCCAAGCGACCTACCCCCACCGGTCGATCCACCGAGATCGACATCGCCGACGATCTATTCCAGGAGCAGGCGGCCCCGCCTGCCCAGCCGCCGGAGGAGAAGGGGCTCGAGCGCGACAAGCTCCCTCTCGAGGCCGCGGCGGCGCCGCCGAAGGAGCGCCCTCCGCTCGTCGAGGAAGCGGAGCCCGGGGAAGCGAAGCCCGCGGCCAAGGCGGTTGACGAGGACCTCGATGCGGGCGGCGCGGATCGCCTGGAACGGAAGGAGAAGCGGCCCTCGGCCCTGCTCTACTTCGGCGTCCCGGCGGCCGGCGCCGCCCTGATCCTTGGATTGGGCTGGACGTTCGCCCTCATCATCCGCCAGGGGCTCGGGCCCAGGGCCGAGGCGCCCAAGCCGGTCGAGCAGGCCCGCGTTCTTCCTCCCCGCGAGGCGCCCAAGGCGCCCGCCCCGCCCCAGGACGCGCGCGAGGCCATGAAGGTCCTCGTCCCCGGCGCCCCGGGGCCCGTCCAGCCTTCCACCGCCCCGGCGGGGAAGGGGGACGAGACGGTCAGCGGGAAGGTTTCGCTCGATGAGCCCTTCTTCATCCCCCTGGAGGGGGGCCGGCGGAACGCGCGGGAAAAGGGCCCCACCGTCTTCCTCCACCTCTCCCTCACCCTCGGCCTCTCGAACCAGGCGGCCATGCGGGAGGTGTCGGGCAAGCGCTCCGCGATCCGGGAGGTCATCTTCAACCACTTCAACCGCTTGAGCCCCCAGGACCTGGCCGGCGCCAGGGGGCGCGAGCAGGCCAAGGCGGGCCTCTTGGCCCGGCTTTCCAGGGAGGTTGTCCAGGGGCGGGTCCAGGCGGTCTATTTCGAAGAATTCTTCACCCGCTGAGCGTCATGCGCGAACGGATCCTCATCCTGGATTTCGGCTCCCAGTACACCCAGCTGATCGCGCGGCGCATCCGCGAGCTCCAGGTCTACTGCGAGATCCACCCCTGCACCGCCCCCTGGCGCCCCCTGCTGGGGGGGGGAGAGACCCGGGGGGTCATCCTCTCGGGAGGGCCCTCGAGCGTCTACGAGGAGGGCGCCCCCACGGTGGACCCGGAGCTGCTGCGCCAGGGCGTCCCCGTCCTGGGCATCTGCTACGGGATGCAGCTCATGACCCACCTGCTCGGCGGCCGCGTGGCCCCCGTGCACCACCGCGAGTACGGCCGGGCCGAGCTGGTGGTGGACGCCCCGGTGGGCATCTTCGAAGGCTCGACGGGGCGCGAGACGGTGTGGATGAGTCACGGCGATTCGATCGAGTCCCCCCCGCCCGGCTACCGGCCCCTGGCCCACTCGACGGGCTCGCCCGTGGCCGCGATGGGCTCGGAGGACGGCCTGCGCTACGGCATCCAGTTCCACCCCGAGGTGGTCCACACCCCCCGGGGGAAGGAGATCCTCCGCAACTTCGTCTTCGGCGTGTGCGGCTGCGCGGGCGACTGGACCATGCGCTCCTTCATCGACGAGTCCACCGACCGCATCCGGGCCCGCGTGGGGAAGGAAAAGGTCATCTGCGGCCTCTCGGGCGGGGTGGACTCCTCCGTGGCCGCCACCCTCATCCACCGGGCGGTGGGGGACCGGCTCACCTGCATCTTCGTGGACAACGGCCTCCTGCGGAAGGACGAGGGGGCCGAGATCATCGAGACCTTCGGCAAGCGCCTTGAGATGAATCTCGTCCCCGTGGACGCCCGGCGGGAGTTCCTCGGCGCCCTGGCCGGGGTGGCCGACCCGGAGGCCAAGCGCAAGCGCATCGGCGAGACCTTCATCCGCGTCTTCGAGCGGGAGGCGCGGAAGCTCGGCCGGGTCAAGTTCCTGGCCCAGGGCACCCTCTACCCGGACGTGATCGAGAGCGTCTCCTTCAAGGGCCCCTCGGCCACCATCAAGAGCCACCACAACGTGGGCGGGCTCCCCGGGCGGATGGAGCTCGCCCTCGTCGAGCCCCTGCGGGAGCTCTTCAAGGACGAGGTGCGCGCGGCGGGCGGGGAGCTGGGCCTGCCGGGGGACATCCTCTGGCGCCATCCCTTCCCGGGGCCGGGCCTGGCCGTCCGGGTGCTGGGCGAGGTGACGGAGGAGCGCCTCAAGGTGCTCCGCGAGGCGGACGCCGTCTTCATCGGCATCCTCCGGGAGCGGGGCTGGTACGACAAGGTGTGGCAGGCCTTCGCGGTGCTCCTCCCCGTCCAGACGGTGGGGGTGATGGGGGACGCCCGGACCTACGAGAACGCGCTGGCGCTGCGGGCCGTCACCAGCCAGGACGGCATGACGGCCGACTGGGCGCACCTGCCCCACGACCTCCTGGGGGAGGCCTCGAACCGCATCATCAACGAAGTGCGCGGGGTCAACCGCGTGGTGTACGATGTCTCATCCAAACCGCCCGCCACCATCGAGTGGGAGTAGCCTCATGGGGGCCGCCGAGTTCGTCCACCTCCACCTCCACAGCCAGTACAGCCTCCTCGACGGGGCCGCGCGCATCGACGACCTCGTGAAGCGGGCCGCGGGCCTCGGCATGCCCGCCGTCGGCCTGACCGACCACGGCAACATGTGCGGGGCGGTCAAGTTCTTCGAGGCGGCCCGGAAGGCGGGGGTGAAGCCCATCATCGGCTGCGAGGTGTACGTCGCCACCGGCAGCCGCCACGACCGGGGGAGCGGCGGCTCCTCGGGCCCGCGCTCCTGGCACATGCTGCTCCTGGCCGAGAACGCGGCGGGCTACCACAACCTCTGCGAGCTGGTGACGGCGGGCTTCACCGAGGGGATGTACTACTTCCCGCGGGTGGACCGCGAGCTCCTCTCCCGCCACGCCGAGGGCCTCATCTGCACCTCGGCCTGCCTCAAGGGGGAGGTGAACGAGGCCCTCCTGCGCGGGGACCGCGCCGCCGCCCGGGAGGCGGCCGCGTTCTACAAGGAGATATTCCGGGACCGCTACTACCTGGAGCTCCAGGACCACGGCATGGAGGAGGACCGCCGCCTCATCCCCGAGGCCATCTCCCTCGCCCGGGAGCTGGACCTCCCCCTCGTGGCCACCAACGACGTCCACTACCTGGACCAGGGAGACCACAGCGTCCAGGAGGTCCTCATCTGCATCCAGACCGGCAAGACCCTGAACGACCCCAACCGCATGCAGATCAAGAGCCACGAGTTCTACCTCAAGAGCGCGGAGGAGATGGCCCGGCTCTTCCGCGAAGTCCCCGAGGCGCTCGCCAATACCCTGGCCATCGCCGAGCGGTGCGGCTTCGCCTTCGACTTCGGGGGGAGCCACTACCCGGACTTCCCCATCCCGGAGGGGGTGGACCGCAAGACCTACCTCCGCCGGCTGGCCGAGGAGGGCCTCGAGCGGCGCCTCGCCCAGCTCGGCATCCAGGGCGCCGAGGCCAGGCGCTACCGCGAGCGGCTGGCCATGGAGCTCGGCGTCATCAACAGCCAGGGCTACGAGGGCTACTTCCTCGTCGTCTCGGACTTCATCCGCCACGCGCGGGAGAGCGGCATCCCGGTCGGGCCGGGCCGCGGCTCGGCGGCGGGCAGCCTGGCCGCCTTCGCGCTGGGGATCACGGGCATCGACCCGCTGCGCTACTCCCTCCTCTTCGAGCGCTTCCTCAACCCCGAGCGGGTGAGCCCCCCCGACATCGACATCGACTTCTGCATGGACCGCCGGGACGAGGTCATCCGCTACGTCCAGGAGAAGTACGGGCGCGGCAACGTCTGCCAGATCATCACCTTCGGCAGCATGCTGGCCAAGGGCGTGCTCCGCGACGTGGGCCGGGTGATGGACATGCCCTACGGCGAGGTGGACCGCATCGCCAAGCTCGTCCCGAACGAGCTCAAGATCACCCTCGACGACGCCCTCCAGAAGGAGCCCCGCCTGCGCGAGGCGGTGAGCCGCGACCCGAACGTGGGCCGCCTCATGGAGACCGCGCGCAAGCTCGAGGGGAACATCCGCCACGCGGGCACCCACGCGGCGGGGGTGGTGATCGCCCCCTCGAAGCTCACCGACTTCGTCCCCCTCTACAAGGGGTCCGGCGGCGAGGTGATGACCCAGTTCGACATGAAGGACGTCGAGCAGCTGGGCCTCCTCAAGATGGACTTCCTGGGGCTCAAGACCCTCACCGCCCTCAAGCGCGCGGTGGACCTCGTGCGCCTGAAGGGGGAGGAGATCGACCTCGACACCCTGCCGCTCGACGACGCGGCCGCCTACAAGCTCCTCTCCGAGGGGCGCACCACGGGCATCTTCCAGCTCGAGAGCCGGGGCATCCGCGAGTACCTGCGCAAGCTCGCCCCCTCGACCTTCGAGGACCTCATCGCCATGGTGGCCCTCTACCGCCCGGGCCCCCTCAACAGCGGGATGGTGGACGCCTTCATCAACCGCAAGCACGGCCGGGCCCAAATCGACTACTTCTTCCCCGAGCTCAAGCCCATCCTGGAGGGCACCTACGGGGTCATGGTGTACCAGGAGCAGGTGATGCAGATCTCGAATGCGCTGTCGGGCTTCTCCATGGGCCGGGCGGACGTGCTGCGCAAGGCGATGGGAAAGAAGAGCCCCGAGCTCATGGCCGAGCAGCGGCGCGACTTCGTCGAGGGGGCCGCCGGGCGGGGCAAGGACCGCCGCAGGGTCGAGGCCCTCTGGGACCAGATCCAGCAGTTCGCGGGCTACGGCTTCAACAAGAGCCACAGCGCGGCCTACGCCCTCATCGCCTACCGCACGGCCTACCTCAAGGCCCACCACCCCCGCGAGTTCATGGCGGCGCTGCTCACCTGCGACCGCGACAACGCGGACAAGGTCATCAAGGACATCGCCGAGTGCCGGGACATGGGCATCCCCGTCCTCCCGCCCGACGTGAACGCGAGCGACAAGGACTTCACGGTGGAGGGCGCCTCCATCCGCTTCGGCCTGGTGGCGGTCAAGAACGTGGGCGAGGCGATGGTGGACGCCATCCTGGCGGGCCGCCTGGCGGGGGGGCCCTTCCGCTCCCTCGAGGATTTCTGCCGCCGGGTGGAGCACCGCCACTTGAACCGCCGCGCGGCCGAGAGCCTCGTCAAGGCCTGCGCCTTCGACGGCCTGGGCATCGGCCGGGCCCAGGCCACGGCGGCGCTGGACGGCGCGTTGGAGGCCGGGGTGCGCGAGCAGCGCACCGCGGCCATGGGCCAGACGAGCCTCTTCTCGCCGGAGGAGGCGCCCGCCTTCTCGGCTCCGCTCCCCGAGGTGGCGGAGTGGCCCGCCCGCCAGCGGCTGGCCTTCGAGAAGGAGGTGCTCGGCTTCTACGTCTCGGGCCACCCCCTGAACGACCACCAGGAGGTCATCCGCCGCCTCGCGAACATGGACTCCCGCCGCCTGGCCGAGCTGGAGGGCGTCCACCGGGTGCGCATGGCGGGCCTCATCCGCTCCTCCAAGATCCGCACCACCCGCGCCGGGCGGCGGATGGCCAACTTCGTCCTGGAGGACCGCGAGGGCACGGCCGAGATGACCATGTTCCCCGACGTGTTCGAGGCCTACTTCTCCCTGCTGGAAACGGAGGAGGCCGTTCTCGTCGAGGGCATGGCCGAGGCCTCGGAGGAGGGGGTGCAGGTGGTGGTGCGCTCGGTGGAGCCCCTCGCCCAGGCCCAGCTGATCCGCACCCAGCGGATGATCCTCCACCTGGGGGCCGCGGGCCGCGCCCACGGCCGCTTGGCCGCGGTGCGCGAGGTGCTCGCCCGCCACCCCGGCGAGGTGCCAGTCCTCTTCGCCCTCCAGTTCCCGGAGCGGGAGGTGCTGGTCCAGGCGGGGCGGGACTTCGTCGTCTCCCCCTCGGAATCGCTCTCGGCCGAGCTGGGCGGCCTGGTCGGGGCGGAGGCCGTCTTCTTTGAGTAGGGTCCGCTCCCGATGAGGGGCTGTTTCCTGGGCCGGGTGGCCTTCGCGGAGGCGTGGGAGCTCCAGCGGAGGATCTGGGAGGAGCGCGCCAGCGGCCGCCTGGCCGAGGACGTGATCCTCCTTCTCGATCACGGGCCCGTCTTCACCCTGGGCCAGGGGGGGGCGGAGGGGAACATCCTCCGCACCCGGACCCCCTGGGATGGCGCCGAGGTGCCCGTCGTCCGCGTGAACCGGGGGGGCGAGGTCACCTACCACGGCCCGGGCCAGCTCATGCTCTACGCCCTGTGCGACCTGCGCCGGGGGGACCGGGACGTCCACCGCCACTGCCGGCGGCTGGAGGAGGTGTTCGCGCGCTACCTGGCGGGGCTGGGCCTGCGGGCCGGGCGCCGCCCGGGGCAGCCGGGCCTCTGGGTGGAGGGGGCGAAAATCCTCTCCCTCGGCGTGGGCGCCCGGCGCTGGGTCACCATGCACGGCGTCGCCTTCAACGTCTCGACGGACCTGCGCTTTTTCGAGATGATTCACCCTTGCGGCGAGGCCGGGGCCAAGACCACCTCGCTGGAGCACCTCCTCGGCGCGGCTCCCCCGCTCCGGCAGGTGGCCGATGCGATCGTCTCCCTCTGCGGGGACGTGTTCGGGGAGCGGGTCCAGGTCGAGGCCGATGCCGGAAGGATGCTGGCCTCCCCGGCCGGCGCGGCGTGAGCGGAGGGATCCGGGCGTGAGGGCGTGGAACGCGGGCGCGTGGCTGGGCGGGGCGGGGGTTATCCTCGCCGCCGGGGCGGCCTGGGCGGCACCGGCGGACGGCGGGGGCTCCCTCCTCGACTTCACCCCCGCGGCGTGGGATTTCATCAAGAAGGGCGGCATCACCATGATCCCCATCGGCCTGTGCTCCATCGTGGGCCTGGCCGTGGTGTTCGAGCGGCTCTTTGCCTTCCGCCGGGAGAAGGTGGTGCCCGGCGAGGTCGTCCACGCCAGCGAGCGCTACTGGCGGCGGGGAGACTTCGAGGAGGCGCTGCGCGTCTACGAGCGCTTCGACGTGCCCCTGGCCCGCATCCTCCGGGCCGGGCTCCAGCGCCGCCACCTGGGCATCGACGAGATGGAGCGGGCCATGGTGGGCTCGGGGCAGCACGAGTCCACCGTCCTGGGGCGCAACCTGCGGGCGCTCGGGGTCATCGCCAACCTGGCCCCCATGCTGGGCTTCTTCGGCACGGTCACCGGCATGCTGAGCGCCTTCGAGGCCATCGGGAGGGCGGGGACGGTGACCCCCACCCTCGTCGCCGCGGGCATCTCCGAGGCGCTCATCACCACGGTCGCGGGCCTGGCCGTGGGCATCCCGGCCCTGGCGGGCTACCACTACCTCCGCTCCCGCGCCGACCGCTACCTCTTCGAGATGGAGAACATCGCCCTCGACCTGCTCGACGCCCTCGTGATCGCGCAGGCGCCCGGGCGGAGCCCGGCCCGCCCGCCCGCGCGGGCGGCGGGGGAGAGCAGGGCGCCCGCCCCCGGCGCGGGGGAGGACGGCTAGATGCGCTTCCAGAAGCAGGAGGAGGACTACAGCCTCCAGCTCATCTCGATGACGGACCTCGTCTTCCTTCTCCTCATCTTCTTCATGGTGACCACCTCCTTCGTGGACTTCACCCGGCGGCTCGACATCGAGCTGCCCGAGTCGAAGCAGAGCGCCCAGGCCGAGCAGAAGCAGGACTTCCTCGTCGAGGTGGGGGTGGAGAAGGACATCCGCCTCAACGGCCGGGCCATCACCCTGGCGGAGCTGGAGCGCCGCCTCAAGGCCGGCGCGGGCGGGCCCGGCCGCCGCACCCTCACCATCAAGGCCGACAAGCGCCTGGACTACGGTTTCGTGGTCCAGATCATGGGCACGAGCTTCGCGGCCGGCATCCGCGACATCTCCGTGGCCGTCAAGGAGTAGGGTCTGGACAGCCCGCCACTCCCGCGCCGCCGGAGCCTCCGGTGAGCGAAGAGCGCGGCGACCCCGCCGTCTCCATCCCCGGCAAGGAGGCCCGCCCGGCCCGGCTCCTCCTCCTGCGCCACGGCGCGGCTGAGGGCTCGGGGGAGGGCCGCTTCTTCGGCCGGACGGACGTGGACCTCCTCCCGGGCGGGGAGGCGCAGATGCGGGAGGCCGCCCCCCGGCTCGCCCCCTGGCTCAAGGGGGGAGGAGGGGTGCGGGCCTTCACGAGCCCGCTGCGCCGGGCCCGGAGGAGCGCCCTTCTCCTCTGCGAGGCCCTCGGCCTGGATCCTCCCGGTGACGGCGGCGTGGTGGAGGGCCTCGCGGAGCTCGATCTGGGGGAATGGGAGGGGGAGACCTACGCCTCCCTCAGCGCGAGAGAGCCGGAGCGCCTCAAGGCCCACTACGCGGATTTCGTCCGCTCCCGCCCCCCTGGAGGGGAATCCCTCCTTGACCTCGCCCGGCGGGTGCGCCAGGCCGCCGCGGAGCTGCGCCGCGCCGCGCGGGGGCGGACCGCCCTCGTGGTGGCCCACGCCGGTGTGAACCGCGTGATCCTCTGCGACGCGCTGGGGATCCCCCTGGAGAACTTCTTCCGCGTCGAGCAGGACTTCGCCGCCCTCAACGTCATCGAGTACCACGGGGAAACCCCCCTCGTCCGCCTGGTGAACGGCTAGGGGGCGGCGATGGGGGACTACGTCTACCTGTGGCTGGCGGCCGCCTTCGGGGCGGTGTGGGGCGTCTATTTCTTCCTGCGGCGGGACTTGCGGCGGAAGCTCGTCTTCTCGAGCGCGGCCTCCTTCTTCCTCGGGTTCACCGAGCCCATCTTCATCCCGGCCTACTGGATCCCCCAGTTCAAGGCCATCCCCCTCGGCAAGGAGCTCTTCCTCGAGAGCCTGCTCTTCTGCGGGGTGCTGGGCGGCTTCTGCGCCTGCTCCTACCAGGTCGCCGCGGGCAAGGGCCTCTTCCCCTTGCGGAGGATCCACCCCGCCCTCACCCTCGCGGCGCCGGCCGTCTTCCTGCTCGTCTATCTCCCCGGCGGGACGGAGGTGCCCGTCAACATCGCCTACTTCTCGGGCGGGGCGATGGCCCTGGGGACGGGCACGCTGATCGGGGCGCTGGGGCGGGAGGCGGCCCGGCCCATCCTCCTCACGGGGCTCGCGGCCACCCTCATCTACGGGGCCATCTACTCCGTCTTCTGGGCCGCCTTCCCCTCTCTCCGGGCGAGCTACCAGTTCGTGAACTTCTCGGGGCTCGCCATCGCCGCCATCCCCGTCGAGGAGTTCGTCTGGATCGCCGCCTTCGCCATCTACTGGGCCCCGCTCTACGAGATCTGGCGGGGGCGCTTCCCGAGGCTCTAGGCGGGGCCCGGGGGGTGCCGGAACCACCCCGAATT
>JACPCT010000241.1 GCA_016184445.1 Candidatus Tectimicrobiota bacterium
GAAGGACGCTGCTGATTCTCGTCATGTCGGCGCCCATCGGCGGATGCGCGCTGGGGAGCCTGTTCTCCGCCGACCCGGCAGGGACAGGCCCGGCCACCCCCGCTGCGGCCGCGCCGGTCCCCGGCCCCGTCCGGAGGGCGGAGGCGTTCCGCCGCGAGCTCGCGCCCCTGCCGACGCAACCAGTGCCTTCCTCCGAGGTGGCCTTGGCGGGCCGCAGCTCGCTCTGGAGCGACACGAGCCCCTTCCTCTTCCACGACCGCCGGGCCATGCGAGTGGGGGACGTCATCACCGTCGTGATCAGCGAGTCCTCCAACGCCAAGAAGGAGGCCGACACCGAAACCACCAAGACAGGCGCCCTGACCTACACGGCCCCTTCGATCCCCGGCTACGGGCGCATCCTCGCCACCCCCACCACCGGGCGGGGGCGGCGCTTCAACCCCACTGACACCCTCCGCGCCACCGCCTCCAACACGCACTCGGCCGAGACCGGGATCGAGCGGACCGCCTCCCTGAACGCCACCATCGGGGCGCGGGTGGTCGAGATCTTCCCGAACGGGAACCTGTTCATCGAGGGGCGCCGCGAGCTGACCACGCACAAGGAGACCCTCATCGTCACCGTGAGCGGGATCGTCCGGCCCGAGGACATCGACACCAACAACACTGTCCAGTCCAAGAGCCTCGCGGACGCCAAGATCGTCTACACCGGCGACGGGATCCTGGCCGAGGCCCAGCAGCCCGGCTGGCTCAGCCGGGTGGTGAACGTTCTTTGGCCCTTCTAGGGGGAAGAGCGATGCGGAAGCCCATGACCCGGAGGGGCCTGCTGCTGGTGGCCCTCCTCGCAGGCGTGCTTCTCGCGCCCGGCGGGGCCGGGGCGGTGCGGCTCAAGGACGTCGCCTCCGTCGCCGGGGTGCGCTCGAACCAGTTGCTGGGCTACGGCCTGGTGGTGGGCCTGGACGGCACGGGGGACGGCGACGCCTCCTCCTTCACCGCCCAGAGCCTCGCGAACCTCTTCAAGAAGCTGGGCATCAATGTGCTCGCGACCGCCTTCAAGGTGAAGAACGTGGCCGCCGTGATGGTGACGGCGGACTTCCCCCCCTTCGGGCGGAGCGGCTCGAAGCTTGACGTGACGGTCTCGGCCGTGGGCGACTCCAAGAGCCTGCTCGGCGGCACCCTCCTTCTCACCCCCCTGCGCGGGGCGGACGGCGAGGTCTACGCCGTGGCCCAGGGGCCCGTCTCGCTGGGCGGCGGCTTCGCCTTCGAGGGCGCGACCGGCACGGCCGTCAAGCGGAACCATCCCACCGTCGGGGTCATCTCGGGCGGGGCGACGGTGGAGCGGGAGATCCCGGTGAACTTCGCGGTGCAGCGGCAGATCCGGCTCGCCCTCCACCAGCCCGACTTCACGACCGCGGCCCGCGTGGTGAGCGCCATCAACCAGACCTTCGGCGACGGGGCAGCCACCGCCCGGGACTCCGGGACGGTGGACGTGGATCTCGGCCGGGTGGCCGGCGGGGCGGTGAACGCGATGGCCCAGCTGGAGCGGATCGAGGTGACGACCGACCAGCGGGCCCGCGTGGTGATCAACGAGCGGACGGGCACCATCGTGATGGGCGAGAACGTCCGGATCTCCACCGTGGCCATAAGCCACGGCAACCTGAACATCGTGATCCGGGAGGAGAGCCTGGTCTCCCAGCCCGGGGCGTTCGCCCCCGAGGGCGCCGCGACGGTGGTGGTGCCCCGGACGGATGTCACCGTCAAGCAAGAGAAGCGGAACATGGTCGTCATCCCGAAGACGGTGAGCATCGGCGACGTGGTGCGGGGACTCAACGCCATCGGCGTCGCCCCGCGCGATCTGATCGCCATCCTGCAGGCGCTGAAGGCGGCGGGCGCCCTCGACGCGGAGATCACGCTCCTCTAGGGGGCGCGCGCCAGGGAGGAGCCATGGAATTCCCGAACCTCAACGGGCTCCAGCTGCAGCGGCTCATGCTCCAGCCGGGGCAGGGGGAGGCGGACGGGGCGCGGCGGGCGGCGGCCAGGCCGGGGGACGAGCAGGCCCTGCGGAAGGCGAGCCAGGACCTCGAGTCCGTCTTCGTGCACATGCTCCTCAAGGAGATGCGGAAGGGAATGCCCAAGGGCGGCGTCTTCGAGCGCAGCATGGCCCGCGAATGGTTCGAGGGGATGCTCGACGAGGCGGTGGCCAAGGAAGTGAGCAAGGGGCCCGGCATCGGCCTCGCCGGCCCCATTTTCGACCAGATGCGGCAGCTGAACGCGAAGGCCGCCAGGCCAGCAGCGGCGCCGGGCGCCCCGCCGGCCCCGAAGAGCGAGGAGAAGGAGCCATGACGAAGGCGATCGCCCGTCTCGTGGAAGTCCTGGAGCAAGAGGCCCATCTCTACGAGCAGCTCTCCGCCCTGCTGGAGAAGGAGCGGGAGGCCATCCGGGCGCTGGACATGGCCGGCCTCGAGGAGCAGCTCGGGGCCAAGGCGATCCTCATCGGCCGCATCCAGAAGCTGGAGGGGGAGCGCGCCGGCCTGACCGCCACGATCGCCCGCGAGCAGGGCATCGCGGGAGGGGAGACCGTCCGCCTCCTCGACCTGGTGCGCAGGGCGCCGGCACCCTGGGCCGGCCGGATCATGGAAGTCCGCCTGCGGCTGCGCGAGGCGGTGGAGCGGGCGGACGAGCGCAACGGCTTCAACCGCCTCTTCGCCGACGGCCTCCTGGGCGTGATGAACGGGGTGATGGACCGCCTCAAGCAGATCATGGCGGGCCCCCCGGTCTACGGGCGCAAGGGCAGGATGGGGGCGCCGAGCATGGCGCCGGGGGATATCCTCCGCCAGGCGATCTAGGCGGACGGGGAGGAAACGATGGGTCTTCAAGGCGTCCTGAACCTGGGGAAGAACTCCCTCGCCCAGAACCAGGTGGCGCTCCAGACTATCGCCCACAACATCGCCAACGCGGGCGTGGAGGGGTATTCGCGGCAGGAGGCCATCGCGGTCAACACCCCGCCCACCCCAGGCGGCGGACCGCTTCCTGAACGGGCAGATCGTCAGCATCAAGGCGGAGTTCGCGGCCTTCCGCGCCCGCAGCGAGGCCATGCGGCTGGCCGAGACCTTCCTGAACGAGGGCGCCTCGGGCACCGGGATCTCCAGCGCCCTCACCCGCTTCTTCCAGGCGGCGGAGGCCCTCTCCGCCCGCCCCGAGGGGGCGCCCGAACGGACGGACTTCCTCAATGCCGCGGCGAACCTGGCCCGGGTGTTCAACACCACGGCCAGCTCCCTCCAGGATCTCCGGGTGCAGGCCGACCGGGACATCGTGCGGGGCATCGCCGAGGTGAACGACCTCGCCGGCCGCATGGCCGACCTGAACGGGCGCATCCAGGTGGCCGAGGCGGGGGGCAACACCGCGAACGACCTGCGGGATGAGCGCCAGCGCGTCCTGGAGCGCATGAGCGAGCTGTCCGGGGTCACCGCGATCGAGGATAATGAGGGGTCCTTCCTCGTCATCGTGGGGAGGAGCTTCCCCATCGTGCAGAAGGGCGAGGCCTCCTCCCTTAAAGCCGTCGACAACTCCGACAACGTGGTGGGCACGGTCCCGCCGGTCGCCCTCAAGCAGGTGTATTTCGAGAGCCAGGGGGGAGAGCTCACCGACATCACGGCGCGCATCGGCGAAGGCCAGATCGGAGGCCTGCTCCAGTTCCGGGACGGGACGGTCGGCAGGCTCCTGGACGACCTCAACAACCTGGCGGCGACGATTGTCAGCGAGGTCAACATCATCCACCGCCAGGGCTACAGCCTGGACGGCAGCACCGGCCTCGACCTGTTCAATCCCCTGCGGATCAGCGTGGACGCCTCGAGCACGAACAGCCGGGACGCCGGCACGAAGAACCCGAACATCCAGGCCGTCCTCTCCGACTCGCGGATCTTCGACCCGACGGCCCTCACCGGGGCGAAGTACACCATCCAGTTCACCTCCCCGACCACCTTCAACGTGATCGACGCGGAGACCGGCCTCAAGCTCGATGCCACGAAAGTCTCGATCAACGGGAGCCCGTTCGGCACCGACACCTCCGTGACCGACTTCGCTTACTCGGGCACCCAGGTCGCGGTGGAGTTCGAGGGGCTCCGGGTGAGCATCCAGAACTTCGCGGGCGCCCCGAAGAAGGACGACTCCTTCACGGTGTCAGTCCGCAAGGACGCCGCCCGCAACATCGCGGTCAACGCGGTGGTCCAGGGGGACATCGGCCGGGTGGCCGCCGCGGGCCAGCCGGGCGTCCCGGCCGACAACGCCAACATGCTGGCGATCGCCGACCTGCGCGGGGAGCCCGTGGCGCAGCGCCGCTCCTCGACCCTGGGGGACTTCCTCAGCTCGATCCTCTCCACCTTCGGCACCGAGGCGCGCGACGTCCGGGGGAGGGAGACCCTCACCGATCAGTTCGCCCAGACTCTCAAGGAAGCCCGCGAGAGCGTGGCCGGGGTGTCCATCGACGAGGAGCTGGCCAACGTCGTCCGCTTCCAGCAGAACTTCGGCGCCACGGCCCGGATGATGGCGATCACCTCGCAGTTGCTCCAGGACATCATCGAGATCGTCTAGGCGTTTCCGGCGCAGGAGGCTGAGGCATGGTGACCCGGGTGACGGCGGCGCAGCGCTTTTCCGTGGCGCTCCGCAACATCCTGACGGGCCTGGAGCGGGTGCAGGGCATCCAGGAGCAGATCGTCACCGGCAAGCGGATCCTCCGCCCCTCGGACGACCCGGCCGGCTTCTCCAAGGTGGCGAGCCTGCGCGCCCTGCTCCAGGACAGCCTCCAGGTACGCAAGAACATCGACGCCTCGAAGGGCCCCCTGAACGTCGCCGACCAGACCATGGCCAGCATCACCTCCCTCGTGCAGGAGGCGCGCACCCTCGCCGTCGGCCAGGCGGGCGCCCCCGCCGACGCGGCGACGCGGGCGGCGACGGCCACCCAGGTGGCGCGGATCCGGGAAAGCATCCTGGAGCTGGCCAACACCCAGGTGGGCGGGCGCTACATCTTCGCGGGGACGGCCGTCACCACCCGGCCCTTCCGGGCGGACGGCGCCTATCTCGGCAACGGCGATAGCCTCAAGATCAACCTCGGGATAGCCACCCCCATCACCCACAACGTGGCGGGCTCGGAGTTCCTCGCCACGGACCTCGATCCCGATCTCTTCCGGACGGCCTCCCACGTGAAGAGCAGCGCGCCCCTGACCGACCGCTTCACCATCAATGCGTCGAACAACGTCCTTGTCATCCAGGAGTTCCCCTCCG
>JACPCT010000242.1 GCA_016184445.1 Candidatus Tectimicrobiota bacterium
CAGCGTAGGGGCGGGGGTGGTCTATCTGACCGAACGGCACCTTCGAGATGTCCCCACCCCTGCCGGTCAGGTGGAAGCCTGCGCCCAGGCCGTGCGGGCGATGCTCGGCGGGGTCTCGATCGCCCCGCCGGCGGAGGCCTCCCTTCCCCTGATCGGTTGCGGGGGAGTGGTTGCCCTGGCCGGCTTCATCGGGGCGGGCGCGGAAGGAGGGATCAACGGGCGGATGCTGGGTCTGCCAGAGTTCGAGTGGTGGATCCCTCGGTTTGCCGGGCTGGATTGGGCCGGGCGGCGGGTCCTGCCTGGGTTTGAGCCCGGCCGGGAGGATGTGGCCTTGGCGGGCCTGATCGTGGCCCGGGAGGTTCTCCGCTGGACGGGCCGGGATGTTTTCCGGGTTTCCACGGGCGGGGTGCGGGAAGGGCGCCTGCGGGAGTTGCTGCTCGCTCAAAATAACAGTTTGATTTAAAATCGGTTACGCGTACTTTCGCATCTTGCGCCGCCCAACAGGGCATTTGACAGATAGGGGCGCCCCTCTTATATTTGGGCGGTCTTGATCCCCTCGGGGGGTTGGTTCCCCGGTGGGGAGGCGTAGGCTCCTGCCCGGGAGGGAGCGCCATGGAGGGAAGCCTCCGTATTCCCCTCTCCCGAGTCCCCGACGAAGGCGTCGACCTCGATATCGAGGTGGAAACAGGGGAACTGGGGCTAGAAGAGGGTTTCTGGCCCCCCCTAAGGGGAGTGAGGTTGACCGGTAGGCTGGAACGCACGGGACCCTCCGAGGCGGTTTTCCGGGGCCGGGCCCGGGGGATTTTCCGGTTGCAGTGCGGTCTGGGGCTGGCGGAATTCGATTTTCCGGTGGATGAAGCAGTCGTCGCCTATTTCATGCCCCGGCCGAGTGCGGCGGGGACGGACGTGGAGGATGAGATCGAACTGGGGGAGGATGATCTCGAGGCCGCCTACCTCGATGACGAGACCCTCAACCTTGGGCCTCCCCTCCGCGATCAGTTGGGGCTGGCCATACCCCTCCAGCCCAAGTGCCCGGGAATGTGCTTGGGGGAGAGTCCCGAGATGTGCCGGCGCCTGGAGGCGGGCGAGGGCGTCGGTGAGGAGCAGGCGGCCGACCCGAGGTGGTCGGTTCTTCGGGAATGGCGGAAATAGATCGGGGGCTCCCCCGTTCCAGTTTTGATTCCCCTTGTGTGAACAACGAGGAGGTGTTTTCCCATGGGTTTGCCCAAGCGCCGTCATTCACAGACTCGGGGGCGGAAGCGGAGAACGCATTACAAGGCGGCGACCCCCCCGCTGGCGGTGTGCTCCAATTGTGGCTCGGCCGTCCTCCCGCACCGGGTGTGCACGAACTGCGGGCACTACAAGGGCCGCAAGGTGCTGGAAGTCACGGAGCCATAGCCGAGAGACAGGATGAAAATCGCTGTTGATGCCATGGGGGGCGATTTCGCCCCCGCCGCTGTGGTGGAAGGGGCGGTGCTCGCGTGGCGGGAGTTCGGGGTCGAGTCCATCCTGGTCGGTGCCCCCGCCCGCATCGAGGCGGAGCTCTCCCGGCTGGACGCGCGGAGCCTCCCCCTGGAGGTCCGGGAGGCGGTGCAGACTATCGAGATGGGGGAGCCGCCCTCCCGCGCCCTGAAGAATAAGCCCGACTCGTCCATCCGTGTCGCCATCCGGCTCGTCAAGAGCGGAGAGGCGGGGGCAGTGTTCTCGGCGGGCGACACGGGATCCTCCTTCGCGTCGGCGCTCTATGAGCTCCAGCGCTTGAAAGGGGTGATTCGCCCCGCCATCGCCGCCCTCATCCCCACCTTGAAGGGCTTCTCCGTCATGCTGGACGTGGGGGCCAACCTCAACCCCAAGCCCCAGCAGCTGTTCCAGTATGGGATAATGGGGTCGGTCTACACCGAAGCGGTGCTGGGCAAGGACCGGCCCACCGTCGGGCTGCTGAACGTCGGGAGCGAGGACTCCAAGGGGACGGAGTCTCTCAAGGAGGCCCACCACCTCTTCAACCGCAGTGACCTGAATTTCGTGGGCAACGTCGAGGGGAACACGATCTTCCAGGGGATCCCCGACGTCATTGTGTGCGACGGGTTTTCCGGGAACGTAGCCCTCAAGGTGAGCGAGAGCCTGAGCGAGATGTTCACCTCGCTGCTGCGGGACGAGGTTCAGCACTCCTTCCGCAGCAAGATCGGCTACATGTTCCTCCAGAACGGCATCAAGTCCATGCGGAAGCGGACGGACTATGCCGAGTACGGCGCGGCCCCGTTGCTGGGCGTGGGCGGCTTGTGCACCATCGGCCATGGGCGCAGCAACCCCAAGGCCGTGAAGAGCGCCATCCGCACCACCGCGGATATCGTGAAGAAGGACCTCAACACCAAGATTCAAGCCGAGATCGACAAGCATATCTCCATCCAGCGCAGCGGAGAGGTCGGCTGGCGGCTGTGGAACCAGATCCGAACGGGGCTTTTCCACGGGTCCTCGCAGGAATCCCCGGGCAAGGAAGACTCCTAGGACGGCCCGATCCTGCTTCTGCACTTCCGCCCACACCGGAAGGGGTCAATGACGCACTCAGCCATCCTCGGGACGGGCTCCTATGTCCCGGAAAAGGTACTGACCAACGCCGAGCTGGAGAAGATGGTCGACACGAGCGACCAGTGGATCCGGGAGCGCACGGGGATCCGGGAGCGCCGCGTCGCCGGGCCGGGGGTGGCCGCCTCGGACCTTGGCCTGCCCGCCGCCAAGAACGCCCTCGCGGCGGCGGGGATGGACCCCAAGGAGGTTGACCTCATTATCTGCACCACGTTCACCGCAGACACCTTGTGTCCGGCCGCCGCCTGCTGGCTCCAGGCCGGGATCGGCGCGCACCAGGCTGCCGCCTTCGACCTGAACGCCGCCTGCTCGGGCTTCATCTACGGGCTTCAGGCGGCCGACGCCTATGTCCGCTCCGGCCTCATGCGCAACGTCCTGCTGGTCTCGGTGGAAGTCATGACCCGGGTGATCGACTGGTCC
>JACPCT010000312.1 GCA_016184445.1 Candidatus Tectimicrobiota bacterium
CAGGAGGCGATCGCCGAGCTCAGGCCCGCCAGGACGCCCGGGCGGTCCACGGCGTCCACCGCGAGCGTGACCACGTAGAGATCCTCCTTCTTGACGTCCCCCCAGGAGACCTCGACCAGGCGCTCCTCGTCCGACGTGAGTGCGCGGACGTTGACGCAGCTCCCGGCGTGGACCGTCACCCCTCGGCCGCGCGTGATGAAGCCCACGATCGGCTCCCCGGGGACGGGGTCGCAGCACTTGGCGAAGCGGATGAGGATGTCGTCTTGCCCCTTCACCTTGATGCCCGGCCGGAACCTACCGCTCACCCGGGCCACGAAGCGGCGCAGGGGGGATTTCTCGCGCTTCTCGGTCTGGCGGAGAACTTCCTCGGGCAGCAGCTTGCCGGCCACCTGGCGGGCGGAGAGGCGGCCGAAGCCCACCATGGCGAGCAGGTCCTCCTCGCCCTGGACGCCGAGGGCGCGGGCCGCCTCCGCGAGGGTCTCGGGTTTCATGTAGGCGGGCGGCTTCACCCCGAAGCGGGTGAGCTCGTGGTCGAGGAGCTCGCGCCCCAGGGTGATGGAGCGGTCGCGCTGGGCCTGGCGGATCCAGGCCCGGATCTTCTGCCTTGCCCGGGCCGAGACGGCGAACTTGAGCCAGTCCTGGGTGGGAGTGCGGTGGGGGTTGGTGAGAATCTCGACGATGTCGCCGTTCTCGAGCCGGGTGTTGAGGGGGGCGATCCGCCCGTTGATTTTGGCGCCCACGCACCGGTGCCCCACCTCGGTGTGAATCGAGTAGGCGAAGTCCACCGGGGTGGACCCTCGCGGGAAGTTGCGCACCTCGCCGCGGGGGGTGAAGACGAACACCTCGTCCTGGAAGAGGTTGAGCTTGACGGAGTCCACGAGGTTGCGGGGGTCGGTTTCCTCCTGGAGGCTCTCCATGATGCGGCGCAGCCACTCGAACTTGTCGGCGACGCCCGAGTCGACCCGTTCGCCCTCCTTGTAGCGCCAGTGGGCGGCGATGCCCTCCTCGGCCACGCGGTGCATCTCCTTGGTGCGGATCTGGAACTCGACCTGCTGCCCCTCGGTCGCCATGAGGGTGGTGTGGAGGGACTGGTAGAGGTTCGCCTTGGGCAGGGCGATGTAGTCCTTGAAGCGGCCGGGGATGGGCCGCCACAGGGAGTGGAGGATGCCCAGGACGGCGTAGCAGTCCTTCATCTCGTTCACGATGATCCGCAGGCCGCTGATGTCGTACACCTGGTGGAAGTCGAGATTCTGCGTCTGCATCTTGCGGTGGATGCTGGAGTGGAGCTTGAAGCGGGCCGTCACCGCGGCGGGGATGCCGGCCTTCGCCAGTGACTCCTCCACCTTCTGCTTGACCTCCATGAGGTACGCCTCGCGCTCGGCCATCCCCTCGCGCAGCTTCTCGTCGATCTCGTTGTACTCCTCGGGATGGAGGTGCTTGAAGGCGATGTCCTCGAGGGCGCCCTTCAGCCAGCCGATGCCCAGCCGGTTGGCGAGGGGGGCGTAGATCTCGGCGGTCTCCTGGGCGATCCGCTCCCGGCGCTTGGGCGGCAGGTACTCGAGCGTGAGGGCGTTGTGGAGGCGGTCAGCCAGCTTGATGAGGATGACGCGGATGTCGTGCGCCATCGCGATCAGCATCTTGCGGTAGTTCTCCGCCTGGACGGCCTGGGTGTTGGGGAGGTCGATGCGGGCGAGCTTGGTCACGCCGTTGACGAGGGAGGCCACGTGCTCCCCGAACAAGGTCTGGATCTCGTCCAGGGTGGCGGAGGTGTCCTCGACGGTGTCGTGGAGGAGGCCCGCCGCCACCGTCTCGGGATCCTGGCGCATCTCGGCCAGAATGCGCGCCACCTCCAGGGGATGGGAGATGTAGGGCTCGCCCGAGATCCGCGACTGCCCGCGGTGGACCTTGGCCGTGAAGATGTAAGCCCGCATGAGGAGGTCGGCGTAGCCGGGGGCGTACTCCTCGACCAGGTCCACGATATCCATGATGCGGGCGGGGGGGCGCCCTGTCAGGACGGGAGGCATCCGAAATACCCCTCCATCGCACGCCCGGGGGGCCACGCGGCCGCAAGAAAAGGGGGCACATCACGGAGGATTCGGACGGACATCCCCGGCAACGGTCCCCCTCCCCGGGCATCCCAGCGGTGCACCGCCTGGAGGCTCCCAGCTTCTCCCCAGGCGGAAGAAGCTGCCCTAAACGCTATCCGAGGGGCGAAAGGCCGTCAAGGAACCCGGCACAAGCCTTTGATTTCTAGGAAAAAACCTCCCCCGGGCCAGGGGAGGTCGCGGATGAAGCTCGTGAAACGCGGGGGGAGGCGGCCTCAATAGGCCCGCAGGGGCGCGCGGACGAACTCATGCATGGCCGGAGCCATGTACTCGGCCTCGACCTCGTGCCGGGGGACGAGGATGGCCCCCTTGTTGCAGATCTCCTCGCACAGCCGGCAGCCCACGCAGGTGCTCTGGTCCACCACGGCGACCATGGAGTGGTCCCGCTCGACGGCCGAGGGCGCCATGCGGATGCAGTCGAAGGGGCACACGTCCACGCACCAGACGCAGCCGGTGCAGTTCTCCTCGAGGACGTAGGCCTTGGGCATCTCCTTGTGCTTGATGTTCTGGATGACGCTGCCCTCGTTGTCCTGGATGGCGAAGGCCGGGCAGTACTTGCCGCAGACTCCACAGTCGATGCAGAGGGTGGGGTCGATCGTGTAGATGTCGCGCAGCACGCCCGTGATGGCGTCGGTGGGGCAGACGGGCTCGCAGACTCCGCACCCGATGCAGGCATCAAAGATGAAGTGGGGCATGTCCGCTCGCCTCGCTTCCGGCGGGCCTTGGCCCCCCCGGCGGAAAGGGGACCAACCGCCCTGAACAAGGCATTCCTAGGGGGTTCGGTCCGAATTGTCAAGACGGGCCCGGGAGGGTTGCCCGGGCCGCGTTTTTGGCCCAGAATGCCGCCGTCGGGCCGGCTGCCGGCCCGCGCCCGGGATC
>JACPCT010000313.1 GCA_016184445.1 Candidatus Tectimicrobiota bacterium
CCGCATGGGGCTCGCGCCGACCAGGATGGACTTGGGCGGGACGATCCGTTCCAGCTTCAGCCTGTCCCGCGTCAGGAGGACGAACGGAGCCGCCGGAAGGTCCGCCTCCCCCCGGATCGAGTGGCAGGCGGCGGCTTGCTCCTCGGGGCTCCACTGCGAAGAGAGGACGATGATGTCGTACGGCCTCCCGTTGGAGGCGGCTTCCCGCACGATCGCCGCCGTGAGGGAGATGTCCGGCGCCGGGCGCGCGTCCACGCCGGCCTTCCAGTGCGCGAGATACCGGCTGGGGACGAAGCTTCCCGCCTCGTCCCGGCTCACCACCAGCACGCGCAAGCCCGCCAGATCGTCGTCGGGCCGGGCCTCAGGGCGGAGGCCCGCGACCGGGAACGCGAGGTCCACGGTGAAGGCCGAGCCCTCCCCCGGCCGGCTGCCGACCCCGACCGAGCCGCCCATCAGCTCGACCAGCCCCGCGCAGATGGCGAGCCCGAGCCCGGTGCCGCCGAACCTCCGGGTGGTCGAGCTCTCGGCCTGGGTGAACGCCTCGAACAGCCTGGGGCGGATCTCCTCCGGGATCCCGATGCCCGTGTCGATGACCTGGAAGCGGACCCGGGCTTCCTTGTCCTCCTCCAGGCCCGCGAGGTCGGCGCGCACGAAGACCGTGCCGGCTTCGGTGAACTTCACGGCGTTGCCGGCCAAGTTCAGCAGGATCTGCCGCAGGCGCATGGGATCGCCCCAAACCTGGCGGGGGATCGCCGGGTCCACGAAAAGGCGGAACGCGAGGCCCTTCTCGGCCGCCAGCGGGGAAAGGGTCTCGGCCGTGGCCTCCATGACCTCGCAGATGGAGACGGGTATCTTCTCCAGCGCGACTTTCCCGGCCTCGATCTTCGAGAAGTCGAGGATGTCGTCGATGATCCTCACGAGCGAAAACGCGGAGCTGCGCACGGTCGCGGCCATGTCCCGCTGCTTCTCGTCAAGGCGTGTCCGCGAAAGAAGATCGATCATCCCGATGATGCCGTTCATCGGCGTCCGGATCTCGTGGCTCATCGCCGCGAGGAAGGCGGACTTGGCCCGGCTCGCCTCATCAGCCGCCTCGCGGGCCTTCTGCAGCTCCTCCTCGGCCTTCTTGATCTCGGTCACGTCGGCGCGGATGCTGACGATCCCGCCCTTGCTGGTGCGCGCCTCCTTCAACTGGATCCAGGAGCCCCCCCGGGACCATGAGGTCCGCGATGCGCGGGTAAAGCCTCTTGTGCTGGTCGTTGCAGATCACGAACCGGTCGTCGGCGTCGTAGAGGGTGACCCCCTCGGAGATGTTCGAGATGGCGTCCATCAGGGTCGCCTCGGCTTCGAGCGCCTGCTCCCGCGCCGCCTGGAGCGCATCCTCGGCCCGTTTCCGCTCCGTGATGTCGTAGAGCCAGACCATGCGGGCGGGCGCGCCCTCGAACTCGACCGGGAACACCGACCGCAGCGCCCAGAACTCGCTCCCGTCGGGGCGCCGCATCAGGGTCTCGACGTCCCGGATGGAGCCTTCCCGCTCGAGCTTCTCCATCGAGGCCCTGTACCCCTCGATGTCCACATAATGGTCCAGGGCGTAGGCGCCGATGAGGTCCTCCTTCCGGACACGGAACATCTCCGCCATCTGGGAGTTGGCGAAGAGAATCCGCTTGTCCGAGATCCGGCCGATCCTCACCCCGATCGGGCTGGTCTCCAGGATCGCGAGGAAGCGCTGCTCGCTCCGGCGCACGACCTCCTCGTGCGCCTTCCGCTCGGTGATGTCGTAAAACCAGGCCAGGCGCGCCGCCTCGCCCTCGTATTCGATGGGAAACAAGGAGAGCAGCACCCAATAGGTGCTCCCGTCGAGGCGCTTCATCGGGATTTCGGCGTCCCGGATGAAGCCCCCCGCGTTGAGCCGCTCTATCAGGGCCTTCTGCTGGCCGGGATCGGCGTAGAACCTCGCCGTCTGGGCGGTCCCGATGTATTCGCCCTTCGTCACCTGCCGCATCTTGAACAAAGAGGCGTTGGCATACATCACCCTCCCGTCCATCGCGCGCGTGATCTGAACGCCGATGGGGCTGCTCTCCAGCATGGTCAGGAGGTACTGATCGGTTTCCCGCGGCGCCTCCCCTTGGCGCCCCCGGGTCACCCAGCCGCGCCAGGCGCTGGCGAACAAGGCGCCGGAAAGGAACGCAAGGCCGGCGGCCGCGAGGGGACCCGCGATGACCGCCGCGGCGGCGAAAGCCGCCGCGAGCGCAGGCGGGAGCCAGGCCGCCGCGAAACGGCGCGACACGTTGCCTGTTCGAAGGCGCGTCATCGCAGACCCCCGGGCCGGGACTCTCCCGCCAAACGATAGAACGCAGTATGATTATTCTACCAAAGAAACCCGCCCGCGCGCTGCGCCGCCGCCCGCCCCGGGCCGGAGGGTTCCCCCGCTAGCCCTGGCCGAAGCGCTCCTTCAGGTAATCCTCCAGGGAGCGCGGCTCGAAGCCGAAGGCCCGCTTCATGGGCCCGGGGTCGCAGACGTTGTCCTCGCCCAGCATGGTGACCTGATCCTCGGTGAAGGGGGGCTTGCCCGGCAGGAGGTTGAAGAGCCGGGCCTGGAGCCGGGCGAGGGGGACGGGGAGGTGGATGAACATCCGCCGCTTGCCGAGCGCGGCGGCGACCATGCGGAGGAGCTCCTCCAGCGCGTAGGCGCGCTCCCCGCCCAGGTCGTAGCTCTGGCCCTGGGTCTCGGGCCTCGCGAGGGCCCCGGCGAAGCAGCGGGCCACGTCCTCCACCCAGATGGGCTGGAGCCTGCCCCGGCCCGGGCCGATGACGGGCACGGCGGGGGAGCGGCGGGCGATCCCCGCGAAGACGTTCAGGAACTCGTCGCGCTCCCCGAAGATGATCGAGGGGCGGAAGACGGTCCAGGGGATCTGGCTCCCGCGCACGATCCGCTCGGCCGCCCACTTGGTCTGGTGGTAGCGGGCCACGGCGTTCTCGCGCGTCCCCAGGGCGCTCATGTGGAGGAAGCGCTTGGCCTTCGCCCGCTCCGCCGCCGCCAGGACGCGGCGGGTGCCCTCGGTGTGGACGGCCTCGAAGCCCGCCGTCCCCTTCTCCACGATGATGCCGGCCAGGTGGACGACCGCCTCGCACTTCGCCATGAGGCCGGCCAGCTGGTCCACGCTGCTGGCGGTGACGTCCCCCCGCACGGGATAGACGCCGGGGAGGGCGGTGAGCCGCCGCCGGTGGGCCTCCGCCTCGCGCGAGAGCGCCCGGCACTCGTGCCCCGACAGCGAGAGATGGCGGAGCACGGCTTCCCCGACGTAGCCCGAGCCGCCCGTGACGAACACTTTCATGCGCCGATCTCTCCCTGGGAACTCCCGATCCAGCCCAGGCGCGCGCCGAGCGGCGGCTCCTCCTTCGCCACCTCGCGCAGCACCTCGGTCCCGTAGGCGCCCGGCGGGAGGACGAACCCGAGCAGGAGGTCCTCCCCCTCGCGCCTCACTTCAAGCTCCGTCAAACGCGCCCGGTAGGGCCGCCGGCCCCCGCGCGGCCCCATGCGGGCCAAGCCGGCCGCCGCCCGATCGAGCGGCAGGCCCAGCCGCCGGGCGGCCTCCTCCTCGATGGCGGCGGCCCCGCCCCGGGCCGCGAGCATCCGCTCCCCCAGCAGGGGCCCCGCCGGGCTCAGGGCGAAGCGGGCGAGGGCCTCGGCCTCCTTCTCCGGATCGCCCACCCGCCGCGCCTTCCCGGAGGGATGGCTCACCGCCACGTCCCCCGCGAGGAGGCGGTCGTGCAGATCGCGCTCCAGCCGGAGCGCCAGGCAGGCGTTGAACCAGGCCGCCTGGAGGGCCGAGCCATAGAGCATCCGCTCGCGCCCGGGCAGGGCCCCCACCGCCTGGGCGGGCGAGGCGCCCCCGGCCAGCCTCGCGAGCACCCGCCGCTCTCCCTCCCATGAAACCGGAAG
>JACPCT010000314.1 GCA_016184445.1 Candidatus Tectimicrobiota bacterium
CTTCCGGCGGATGGAACTGGATTATCTGGAGAGCCAGGCGAACTTCATCTTCGTCCGGGTGGGGGACGGGGATGCCGTCTTCGAGGCGCTCATGCGCCAGGGGGTCATCGTCCGGCCGGGGAGCGTCTTCGGCTGCCCGGAGTGGGTGCGGGTGACGGTGGGCCTTCCCGAGGAGGAGGAGAGACTCCTGCGGGCGCTCCGCCAAGCCCTCGCCTGAAGGCGGCCCCGGGCCCCCGGAGGCGGGAGTCTCCCCACGCCTCCGCCGGCTTACTTGTTGACCATGTCCTTGAGGGTTTTCCCTGCCGAGAACTTGGGGACCTTGGCCGCCTTGATCTTGATGGCTTCACCTGTTTGGGGGTTGCGCCCCATCCTCGCCGAGCGCTTGGAGACGGAGAAGGTGCCGAAACCGACCAGGGAAACGCGGTCCCCTTTCTTCAGGGCTTTGGAGAGGTTGCCCAGAAGAGAGTCGAGGGCGCGATCGGCGGCAGCCTTGGAGATCCCAGCCTCTTCGGCGATCTTCACGACCAAGTCGGATTTCTGCATGAAACATCCTCCAAGCCTCAATGAGTACACGAAGGGAGTAAAACTCGGAATCGAAGGACGGCCTCCAGATAACGGGAATCTAGCCCACAGTCATTCCAACGTCAATCATTTTTTCTCCGCTCTCTTATGAAAATTTCTCCCGGGAGTGAAGCGGATCGCAATCGTTCCGGACTGGTCCGCCGGGACGGGCGCCAAGAGCCGCCGGCCGTCCAGACCCGGGCCTTTTGCCGCAAAGCCGGGCGAATTCCCGAAAGCCGCATCCTTGCATCATCTTTCGGCCGCACTTCAAGGGCTTCGACGCGGAGGATTGTTTCTGCTTTGTTTCGTGGCCGGGAGAGGAGGTTTTCAACGCAGCGACAGGCCGCTTCTCCGGGGCATGTTCCGCAGGCGATCGTAACGGGCCACGGGGGGCTGGTCCTTGAGCGGGCGGGGCTCTCCCCCGAGGCCATGCTGATGGATATCGTCCAGCACGCCGGGGAGCCCCACCCGGGGCAGGGCCTTTCCGATGAAGCGCTCGATGTTCTTCACGAGCATGATCTCGGAGGGGGACATCAGCGTGAGGGCGTAGCCCACCCGCCCGGCGCGGGCCGTCCGCCCGGCGCGGTGGACGTAATCCTCCGGGTACTCAGGCGCATCGTAGTTGATTACATGAGAGATGTCGGAGACGTCAATGCCCCGCGAGACGATGTCGGTGGCCACGAGGACGCGGTGGAGGCCCTCGCGGAACCCGCTGAGCGCCTTTTCCCGCTGCCGCTGGCTGCGGTCGGAGTGAATCCGCGCGACGGGGATCCCTCCGCCCTCCAGGAAATCGCCCAGGTGGTCGGCGCCGGCTTTCGTGCGGGTGAAGATGAGGACGGTGGTGGCCTCGGCTTGTTCCAGGATGCACATCACGGCGCGCGGTTTGTTCGAGGCGCTGACGGGATAAACCCCGTGGAAGATGCCCTCGGCCGGGGTCGCGGGCGGCGCGACCTCGATGCGGATGGGGGAGGTGAGGGCCTTGCGCGCCAGATCTTCGATGGTGGCGGGGATAGTGGCCGAAAACAGGAGGGTCTGCCGTTTCCGGGGCAGGCGCTGGAGAATCTCCTGGATCTCCTCGGCGAATCCCATGTCGAGCATGCGGTCGGCCTCGTCCAGGATGAGTACCTGGAGGTCCGAGAAGTCGGCCGTTTTGCGCTTCATGTGGTCCAGCAGGCGCCCCGGGGTGGCGACGATGATGTCCACCTCCTGCGCCAAGGCGCGGAACTGGGGCTCATAGTCAACCCCGCCGTAGATCACCGCCGTCCGGAGGGGCAGGTAGCGGGCGAAGAGGCGGAAGTGGTCCGCGACCTGGATCGCCAGCTCGCGGGTGGGGGTGAGGATGAGGGCCCGGGTGCCCGTGCCGCCCATGAGCTGGTGCAGGGTGGGCAGAGCGAAGGCCGCGGTCTTCCCGGTGCCGGTCTGGGCGCTGCCGATGACGTCCCGGCCCGCGAGGAGGAGCGGGATGGCCTCTATCTGGATGGGGGTGGGTTCGATGAACCCCATGGCGTGGACCGCGCGGAGCAACTCGGGGGCGAGGCGCAGGCTGCGGAACGCCTCGGAAACCTGCGCGACGTCAAAATCGCCGACGCCGATTTCCCGGCCGGAGTCCTCTTCCTCGAACGAGGCGCCGCTGTAGCTGCCCTCGCTGTCGAAGGCGCGGCCCTTGCGGGTGACCGCCTGGGAGACGGCGTCGCCGCGCCGGCGGCGGGGCTGGCTCCGCCCGCGGGGTTTTCTCCCCGCCTTCGGGGCCGCGGGCGCGGGCGCCTCGGCTTGGGCGAGGGGACGGCCGTTCTCTGAGCCCGGCGCGGGTGCGGCGGCGTCGGCCGGGGCGTCACCGGACCGGCGGCGCCGGGAGCGGTTTCTCCTTCTCCGGTGCCGGGGGGCGCCGCCGTTCCCGCCGTCGTCGTTCTGGGGAGAGGGGGAGGAATAGGAGCCTTCGTGATCGGGTAGGTCGGGATTACTCAAGAAAACAATCCTTTTGGGGGGCAGCTTGGAGATGAGGGATCAGGGGCGGGGCATCAAGCGCCGGATGGTGTGGCATCAAAGCCTGGTGAGCCGCTGTCTTCACAAGGCCGGTTATAAAGAAAGGGGGCGGGTGGTGTCAAGTTGGGTCTTGGACGCCCCGGCTGGCGGCCGAGGACCGCTCTCAGCCCCGGTCCTTTTTCGCCGGCGGTCCCGCCTCCTCCCCGAAGGCCAAGGCGAGCTGGCCGGCGGGCTGGGACCTTGTTTCCTTGGCGGGACGGGGAGCGGGCGTTGCGCCCGGGGGGCGCCGCCTGGGCGGCCCGCTCTTTCCCGGTGGAGAGGGGAGGGAGGCGGGCGGGGTGTCGGGGAAGAGGGAGCCCCCGCCGGGGAGGGCCCAGCGGGGCCGCCGGGGGCCCGGGGCCGGATCCGGCGGGGCGGCGGCAGGGG
>JACPCT010000315.1 GCA_016184445.1 Candidatus Tectimicrobiota bacterium
TACGTGAACGTCGCGGGCGATGCGAGGGGGGAGCGCCCGGTCTTGATCAAGGACCTCCAGCGCGACCCCATGAAGGGGCGTATCCTTCATGCGGACTTCCTGGAAATCCGCATGGACCGCAAGATCGGCGTCTCGGTGCCCATCGTCCTGCGGGGCGAGGCTCCCGGCATCAAGCAGGGAGGCGTGCTCTCCCAGCTCCTCCGCGAGCTGGAGGTGGAGTGCCTCCCCATCGCCATTCCCGAGGAGATCGCCGTGGACGTCTCCGGCGTGAACCTGAACGGCGTCGTCCACGTGCGCGACATCGCCCTCCCGGAGGGAGTGGATCTCATGACCGATCCGGAGGAGCCCATCTTGACGGTGGCGGCTCCGCAGGAGGAAGAGAAGCCGGTCGAGGAGGCCGCGCCCGTCGCGGAAGAGGGCGCCGTGCCTGCCGATGCGGCGGCCGCCGCCGGCGACGCAGCCAAGGGCGACGCGGGGAAGAGCGATTCGGGCAAGGAAGAGAAGAAATAGAGGGCTGGGCCGCTTCCCGCGGCCGGACCGATGGCCTCGGCGACTCTTCTGGTGGGCCTGGGGAATCCAGGCCCGGAATATGCCCTGACCCGCCACAATGTCGGCTTCTGGGCGCTGGATCGAGTTTCGCAGGCCAACCGGATTCCGGTCCGCACGTCCCGCCACCACTCGCTCATGGGCAGCGGCTCGATCGGCGGCTGGCGGGTGGTGCTCGCCAAGCCGCAGACATACATGAACCTGAGCGGGAAGGCCGTCGAGGCCCTCCTCCGGGCGGAGGGGCTGGGGCCGGAGAGCCTGATCGTCCTCCACGACGACATGGACATCTTCCTGGGCCGGGTGAAGCTGAGCACGACCGGCGGGGACGCGGGCCACAACGGCATCGGCAGCATCATCGAGACGCTTGGCACCCAGGAGTTCCGGCGGCTCCGGATCGGGCTCGGAAGGCCCCCGAAGGACGTCGACGGAGCGGACTGGGTGCTCACCCCGTTCCTGGAGTCCGAGCGGGAGCCGATCGAGGAAGCGGTAGCGCTGGCGGCCGAGCGCGCGGTGGCGCTCGTGTGCGAGGAGGCAAGAGGAGGCGCATAGGGCGCTGGCGCCTTCTTCCCAAGGGAGCCCCCGGTTTCACCGACGCGCCGCGGCGCAGCGGGAGCGCGGGGAAGGGAGGAGGAGAACGAAGCTGATGATTGCACTATCCAATTGGGCTGCGCTGTTTGGACTCGCCGGGTTGGCCTTGGCCGCTTTCATCTACCAGTGGATCTCGCGGCAGCCCGACGGCAACGACCTCATGCGCAAGCTGGCGGCCCGGATCCACGAAGGCGCGATGGTGTTCCTCAAGCGGGAATACAAGATCCTCGTCGTGTTCGGGGTCGTCGTCTTCGTCCTGCTGGCCGCCTCCATCTCGGTTGCGACGGCCTTCGCCTTTGTCATTGGCGCGATCTGCTCCGTCCTCGCCGGCTTCTTCGGGATGAACGCCGCCACCAAGGCGAACGTCCGCACGGCAGCGGCGGCAAGCTCCCCCCAGGGCCAGGCCGCGGCGCTCTCCATGGCCTTCTACGGCGGCACCGTCATGGGCCTGTCGGTGGCGAGCCTGGGCCTGCTGGGGGTCGGTTTCTTGTTCTGGTACTTCAACGTGCTGAACGTGGCGGCGAACGCCACCATCATCAACGGCTTCTCCATGGGTGCCAGCTCGATCGCCCTCTTCGCCCGCGTGGGCGGGGGAATCTACACCAAGACGGCCGACGTGGGCGCCGACCTGGTCAGGAAGGTCGAGGCCATCATCCCCGAGGACGACGCCCGCAACCCCGCCGTCATCGCCGATAACGTGGGCGACTGCGTGGGCGACGTGGCCGGCATGGGCGCGGACCTCTTCGAGTCCTACGTGGGCGCCATCGTCTCCACCATCTTCATCGGGTCCACCGTGGGCGCCGCCTTGGGGGCCAGCGGCGCGGCCGCCATGGCGCTTCCGCTGCTCCTGGCGATGGTGGGTCTCATCTCCTCAGCGATCGGCATCGCCTCGATGCAAGTGCTCGCCTCCAAGAGCCCCGCCCTCGCCCTGCGGAGCGCCACCATCATCGCCACCGGAGTGTTCATCGTCATCTCCTACTTCGTGACAGTCGCCATGGGCTTCAAGCCCGGCGTCTTCGGCGCCGTCCTGCTGGGGGCGGTGGGCGGGATCGCCATCGGAATGCTGACCGAGTTCTACACCGGCTCGGGCGGGAAGCCTGTGTCTCGCATCGTGGACGCCTCCCAGACCGGGGTGGCCACCAACATCATCAGCGGCTTCGCGGTGGGCCTGGAGAGCGTGGCCGCTCCCCTGGTGGTGCTGGCGATGGTGACCCTGGTGTCGAGCAACATGGCCGGTCTCTACGGCATCTCGATCGCCGCCGTGGGGATGCTGGCCACCATCGGCATCACCATGTCGGTGGACGCCTACGGGCCCATCGCCGACAACGCGGGCGGCATCTCCCAGATGAGCAAGCTGGGCCCCGAGACGCGCAAGATCACCGACAGCCTGGACTCCCTGGGCAACACCACTGCGGCCATCGGCAAGGGCTTCGCCATCGGCTCGGCGGCGCTCACGGCCCTCGCCTTCTACGCCGCCTACAGCGAGGCGGCCAAGCTCAAGACCATCGACCTGACCGACGCCAAGGTCGTCGCCGGGATGCTCATCGGGGGCGCGGTGCCCTTCGTCATCGGCGCCCTCACGATGAACTCGGTGGGCCGGGCCGCCTTCATCATGATCCAGGAGATCCGCCGCCAGTTCCGCGAGATCCCCGGTATCATGGAGGGGAAGGCCGACCCAGACAGCGCGCGCTGCATCGACATCAGCACCCAGGCCGCGCTCAAGGAGATGATCGTCCCCGGCGTTTCGGCCGTCGTCATGCCCATCCTGGTGGGCTTCCTGATGGGCAAGGAGGCGCTGGGCGGGATGCTGGCCGGGGCCCTCCTCTCGGG
>JACPCT010000316.1 GCA_016184445.1 Candidatus Tectimicrobiota bacterium
AAATCCTCCCCTCGAAGTTCATGGAGGCCAGCCAAGCGGCCGTCCCCGTGAACCCGAACAGCTGGGCCACCGAGATGGAGAAGGGGGAGGAGAGAACGAAGCCGATCAAGCAGACGAACGCCATCCGGGACAGGGGGGCGCGGGCATCCAGCCGCCGCTTCAGTTCCTCCCAAGCCGTCTGCCAGCCCATCAAGAACCTCCCCGGACGCGGCCGGTGCGGACGCGGCCTTTTATATCAGCAAGCGCGCACGGGAAACAGGCTTCACCCGGGTGTCTCCGCCCCCCTAGCGGGAGGCGATCCCCCCGAGGACCGCCTCGTAGTCCACGGCCACCCGGCTCCACAGGCGGGCCTCGGCCCGCCGCCTCCCCCCCTCGCCGAGAGTGCGGGCCAGCTCCGGCGAGGACAGCAGGCGCAGGATGGCCTCGGCCACCGCCTCCGGGCGCTCCGGGTCAGCGAGCAGACCCGACTCCCCCTCGCCCACCGCCTCGGCCGCCGACGACGGGCTTCCCGCAGGCCCCGGCCTCGATGTAGGCGATGCCGAACGCCTCGGCGGCGCCCTCCGTCCGATCCTCCCGGCTCGGCATGGCGAAGAGGTCGCACGCCTGGTAGTAGGCGTGCGCCCCCCGGCCCATCTCCCCGTGCGGGACCTCCCCCGCGAACACCACCCGCTCCGCCACCCCGAGCCCGGCGGCCAGCCCCCGGAGGGAAGCCTCCTCCGGCCCTCCTCCCACCAGCAAATAAACGGCATCCGGGAAGCGCTCCGCCACCCGGGGCAGGGCGCGGATGACGGAATCGAACCCCTTCACCCTCGACAGGCGGCCCACCGAGAGGATCACCCGCTTCCCCGCCAGTCCGAGGCGCCTCCGGACGGCCTCGCCCGCCTCGGGGGGATCGAACCCTTCCACATGCACCCCGTTGGGGAGGGCGAACGTCTTTGCGGCGGGGAGCCCCAGGCCGATCATCCGCTCCCGCGCGTACCGGCTCACGCCGATGACCGCGTCCGCCTCCGCGAGTGCAGCCAGCAGCTCGGCCCGGCGGGGCGAGCCGTACACCTCGTTGCCGTGGACCACCACGGCGAGGGGGCACCCCCCCAGCCGACGGAGCATGAGGGCCGGGCGCAGGAAGTCCGCCCGGTGGGTGAGGAGCAGGGCATGCGGCCGGTCCGCCAGGAACCGGGCCAGGAAGGCGGGCCAGAGCAGCGGTTTCCAGGCCACCCGCGTCACCCGGGCGGGGGCCGTCTCGGCGTCGATCCGGGGGTCGGGGCCGCGGCTCCGCGCGAGGACCGAGACCTCGTGGCCCCGCTTGGCCAGCGCGCCCGCGAGCCGCGCCGAGAGGGTCTGGACCCCGCCCACCTCGGGAGGGTACGCCGGAGCGCCGATCAGGGTTTTCACCGGCCCCCCGCCTTCTCCGCCGCGACCTCCCGGTAGAGCGCCTCGGTGGCGTCGGCGTTCGCCCCGACCGGGAAGCGCAGCGCCAGGGCGCGCGCCGCCCGGCCCATGGCGGCCGCCCGGCCCGGCGCCCGGCACAGGCGGATGAGGCGGGCGATCTCTTCCGGGTCGGTGGGGTCCTTCAGCACCAGCCCGTCCACCTCGTCCGTGATCACCTCGGCGCCCCCGCTCTGGGAGGAGAAGACGCAGGGCAGCCCGCTCGCCAGCGCCTCCAGGCACACGTTCCCGAAGGGCTCGTAGAGGGTGGCGAAGACAAAAACGTCCGCCGCCCGGTAGAGCTGGGGGGTCGGGATTTCCATCCCCACGAAGCGCACCCGCTCCATCACCCCGAGCCGCCCGGCCAGGCGGCGGTAGGGGCCCGCCGCGCCGCGTCCGGAGACGAAGAGGACGGAATTCCTCTCCTCCAGCCGCCCGAAACCCATCAAAAGATACCGGAGCCCCTTGCGGAAGAAGCCGCTCCCCACGTGGAGCACCACAAAGGCGTCAGCGGCCACCTCGAGGCGGCGGCGGATCGCCTCGCGCTCGCCCTCCGTCGGAGGGGTGAACTCCTCCGGGTCCACCCCGTTGTAGATGACGGGCACATCCCGCCGCCCGAAGTGGCGGCCGATCTCCTCCGCCCCCCGCCGGCTGATAGCCGTCACCCGCCGGGCCCCACCCTCCGCCACGAGGCGCCGCTCGATGCGGCAGAGGGCCGCGTGCAGGGGATCCAGGCGGCGCAGCAGGACACTCCACGGGGGCAGATGGCGGGCCGCGACCTCCAGCCACTCGCGGTGGACGCCCTCCCCCGCGCGGTAGATGTCGCAGGAGTGGACCCGGTCGCAGGAGTGGACGATGTCGAAGCTCTCCCGCTCCAGGATATCCCGGACCCCCCGGGCGAAGCTCAACACCTTCTGGAACGAGAAGAACCCCCGCGCCGCGATGGGACGGAGGCGGACCGAGGGGTGCGGCAGCTCTGGGCAGCGCCGGGCGAGGAGATGCACCTCGTGCCCGCGCCCCGCCAGCTCGCGCGCGAGGAGCCAGACATAGCGCTCCACGCCGCCATGACGGTGAACGGCGGACCGGACGAGGGCGATCTTCACGGCGGCTCCTCCGGGCGGCCCGTCCTAGAAGTGGTCGGCCGCCCTCTTGGATAGAAGGTGCTGGCCGAGGGCGAGGTGGGAGAGGCCCGACGCCTCGAAGGTGCGGATCGCATCCTCCGGGATCGAGACGATGGGCTCGCCGTGTAGGTTGTAGGAGGTGTTCAGGACGCCGCCGATCCCCGTGAGCCGCTCGAACAGGGAGATGAGCCGGTGATACTCGGGGTTGCAGGCGGGCTCGAGGATCTGGGGCCGCATGGTGCCGTCGTAAGCGTGGCAGGCGGCCATCAGATCCTCCCGTCCGCGCGGGGTGCTGTCGAAGGTGAGCATCATGTAGGGCGAGCACAGGCCCTTGGGGTTGAGCAGGTAGTCCCCGGCCCGCTCGGCGAGGACCGTGGGGGCGAAGGGCATCCAGAAGTCCCGGCTCTTGATCATCTTGTTGATGCGGGCCACCACGCGGATGTCGCTCGGGTTGGCCAGGATGGAGCGGTTCCCGAGCGCCCGGGCGCCGAACTCCTCGCGCCCCTTCACCCGGGCTACCACCTCTCCCTTGGAGAGGAGCCGCGCAATCTCGTTCTCCATGTCGTCGAAGCGGCGGACCACGTGCCGCTTCCGCGCCCCCAGCCGCTCGATTGCCTCGGAGACCTGCTCCTCGATGATGTCCCGGCCCAGGTAGAGCGGCCCCAGCGGAACGCACTTCTTGGAACCCTTCCCGTTCTGGGCGTGGAGCCAGTAGGCGGCCCCGATGGCGTTCGACTCGTCCCCGCAACTGGGCAGGACGAAGAGGTCCTCGACCTCGTCCA
>JACPCT010000317.1 GCA_016184445.1 Candidatus Tectimicrobiota bacterium
CCCTCGATCCGCTGCTGCACCACCGAGTGGGAGGAGACCTCCATCACGACCGCCTCGTTCCCCCGCGCGGCGGCCTCGGCGAGGAGCCGCTGGAGGAGGGGAGGCGGAGGGGTGGTGTTCTCGGTGTTGTAGTGCTCGCCGTCGATCTGGCTCCCGACGGAGCTGATGACGGCGGTCTTGCGCCCCCCCGCGCGCAGCACGCTGGCGGTGAGGTGGGTGGTGGTGGTCTTGCCGTCGGTGCCGGTCACCCCGATCAGGAGGAGGCGGCGCGAGGGGGAGCCGTGGAAGGCGGCGCACAGCTTTCCCAGGGCCTCGCGGCTGTTCCGCACCCGGACCAGGGGGATGGAGAGGGGGGGGAGGTTCCTCCGCTCCACGACGGCGGCATGGGCGCCCCGCCGGACGGCTTCGCCGAGGAATTGGTGGCCGTCGTGGGTCTCCCCCTTGCGGGCCACGAAGAGACCCCCGGCCGCCACCTCGGCGGTGGACTCCACGACCCCGGTGACGGCCAGAGGGGCGGGGATGGGCGACAAAGGGGGGACGTCCGCCTGGCGGAAGAGTTCCCCCAGATCCATGGCCTTGTCCAAACCTGGCTCGCTCCTGCGCGCGGGGGAGCGGGGTCCGCCGCAGTCCTTTGCGGGTCAGGGCGTCGGTCGGCGGCGTGCCGTGCCGGCGCCCGCTTCGCCCGGGGCCTTCCTCGGGCGTTTCGCCCCGGGCCGTGAACCGGACAAAGGTAACCGAGTTGACCTTTGAAAATCAAGGGCTTTTGCGGAGACCGCGCCCGGCGGCTGGGTTCCCCGGGGGGGACGGTCCGCCCCTCCGATGGAAGCCTGGGGGCGGGCCTCCCGGGCGCCCGTCAGTAGAGTCCCTCCCCGTTCTTGCGGATGTAGGCCTTCCGCTTATGGGAAGGGGGGATCTTCCCGTCGAAGGCCCGCTGGAGCCAGTCGGCCACGTACTGGAACGTCCAGACGCCGGCCAGCGCCTCCAGGTGGTTGATGGGGTGGAACTCGTCCTCGAACACCCACATCTCCTTGGGCCCGGCCAGCGCCTCGAAGACCGCCTCGGCGTCCTCCAGGGGGTTGAGGGGGTCAAACTCCCCGGTCGCCATCAGGACGGGGCACCTGACCCGCTCGGCGTGCCCCTTGAGGGTGTAGCCCTCGCACATGCGGTCGAAGGTCGCCTCGTCGTCCATCCCCGCCATCGCCATGAAGACCTGCTTGAAGCGGATGGGGGCCTCGTCGAAGATGGTGAGCCGATCCCAGTAATAGCAGGCGACCGCCCCCGCCACCGCCGCGATGCGCGGGTCCTCCGCCGCCGCCCGCAGGGACCAGAAGGTGCCGAAGCTGCGGCCGGTGACGGCGATCTTGCGGCCGTCCGCCTCGGGCCGGGTGAGGAGGAGGTCCACCGCTCTCTTGGCCACGGCGGCGTGGTTCTCCGGCGTGACGAAAATCCCCCGCTCGAGCGCCTCCCCCTGGCCGGGCCCGTCGATCGTGAGCACGTGGATCCCGCGCGCGATGAACTCGTTGTCCAGCGGGTTGGGGTAGTTCTCCTTGGTGTTGTCCATCCCGGGGTAGAAGATCACCACGGGGGCGCGGCGGCGATCGGGCAGGAGGTGCAAGAGGGCGGGGATGGACTTCCCCTCGAAGGGGATCTCCACCCGCTCGATGGGGTAGTTGGCGAGCGCGTGGAGGCGGGCCGCGCACTCGCGCGATCGGGCGAGCAGCTCCCACCGGCGGGGGCAGATGATGGGGATGGTGAAGTGCTGGGCCTCACGGAAGCGCTCCGAGGCGGCCCGGTAGAGGAGGCGGGCGGTGTGGCGGTCCCCCCGCGCTTCCGCCGCCCGGGCGAGGCGCTCGGCGTTCTCGGCCCCCCGCGCGAGGTGCTTGGACACCATGCGGATGCTCTTGGCCTGGGCCGGGACCTGGCGGCCGTCCATCTCGTGGTGCACGGGACGCCCCGTCGTCTTCAGGATGTAGTCGTAGATCCACTGCTGTCCGTCCCGCTGGCGCGTGACCCGCTTCATGGGAACCTCCTTGGGATGAGGCCGGCTGGAATGTCCGGATACCGGTCCGGGCGGAGGCTCAGCAGCCCCCTCCCGGCTTCCTCGGCGGAACGCGGAGGATCTCCGCCGTGGCGAGGACCTCGTCGTCCGTGGCGCCGCCCGCGGCGAGGATGCCCCCTCCCTCGAGGGGGGTCGCCGTGTGGAGCCTCCGCTTCGCCCTCAAGGGAACGGAGAGGGGGGCGAAGCACGCCCCCTCCGGGTCGAAGATCTCTCCGTCGCCGAGGGTCCGTCCCTCCCCTCCCCCCCAGCCGCCCAGGAGGACCACGCGCCCGTCGGGGAGGAGGGTGGCCGTGTGCTGCTGGCGCGCCGTCCGCATGCGGGCCTTGACGGGGAGGAAGGCCCCCTTCCGGGGGTCGAACAGCTCGGCGGTGTCCAGGGTGCGGTCCGGGCCGAGCCCCCCCGCGATCAGAACCCGGCCGTCCGGGAGCCGGGTGGCGGTGTGGCGGCTGCGGGCGGCGGCGGCGTAGCCCCGCACCAGGCGGGTGCGGCGCTCGGCGGGGAGGTAGAGCTCGGCGATCCGCGCGCCGTCCCCCTGCGCCCCGCCCAGGATGAGCACCTCCCCTCCGGGGAGCAGGGTCGCCGTGTGCAGCTGCCGGGGGACGAGAAGGGGCCGGGCCGTCGGGAGGAACCGCCCCGCCTGGGGGTCGAAGATCTCCATCGCGCGCTGTTCGCCCCGGCCGTCGTTTCCTCCGGCGAGGAGGACGGTGCCGTCCGCGAGCAGGGTGGCGGTGTGGTCGTAGCGGCCCTGGAGCATGAGGACGGGGGGAGCCCCCCGGCCCCCGGGCCGGATCGCCACGGCCTCGCGCAGGGCGGTGAATGGGCCGGCCCACCCGCCGGAGAGGAGCACGCGGCCGTCCCGGAGAGGCGTGGCGCGGTGCCAGCCGCGGGGGCGGAC
>JACPCT010000322.1 GCA_016184445.1 Candidatus Tectimicrobiota bacterium
TGCTCCCGATCATGCGGATGGCCCCCAGGGAGCCGAAGATGAGGGCGGCCGCGGCGGTCGTGAACTTCGCGTCCGTGAGGTAGAGGGCGAGCTGGCTCAAGACGGTGTTGTTGTTCGCACCGATGAAGAAGACGATGACGGCCAGCACCCAGAAGTTGCGCTCCCCGCGCACCCCAGCCATCACCCGGAGGAGGGGCTCGGCGTGGCCCCTCTCCGGGGCGGGGGGGCGGCCGGCCGCGGGGGGGAGCCCGTCCAGCGACTGGCCCACGTCCTCGGGCCGGTCGCGCAGGAGGAACCGGAACGCCGGGACGAAGCCCGCCAGGATGAGGAGGCCGTAGGCGAGGTAGGCCGCGCGCCAGCCCGCGCCGGCGATCACGCGCTCGATGGCCGGGATGAGGAGGAGGATGCCGATCCCGCTCCCCGAGAGCGCGGCCCCGGCCGCCAGGCCGCGCTTGCGCTGGAACCAGCGGGGCAGCATGGCGCTGTTCAGGGCGAAGCCGCTCAGCGCGACCCCGGCCCCGATGAAGATCCCGGTGAAGAGGTAGACGTGCCAGAGGGAGGAGACGAAGAAGCTGAGCGCCAGCCCGCCGCCCACCAGCACCGACCCCCAGGGCATGACCGCGCGCGGGCCCAGGCGGTCGAAGAGGCTCCCGACGAAGGGGGAGGCGAGGGCGTAGGCCCCGCCCAGGGCCCCTCGCCCCTGCGGTGACCGGGTGACCATTTCCATGAAAGTGTCCGCCCACGCGTTTGGGCTTCGCGTGCCGGGGGAATATAATGGTGTCCACTTTACGGGTTTTTCCCGGGTTCGCGCAGCCGGCCGGGGGATCTGCGATGGACCAGGCCACCCTCATCGCGAAGCTCACCGGGGCCGTGGGGGCGGACTACATCCACACCGACCCTGTGGCGCTCCGCGCCTACAACTGCGACGCCCTCACCATCTACAAGGGGCAGCCCTCGGCCGTCGTCCTCCCGGCGGACACGGAGCAGGTCCAGCAAGTGGTGCGCCTGTGCCGCGAGGCGGGGGTGCCCCTCATCCCCCGGGGGGCGGGCACCTGCCTCTCGGGCGGGGCCACCCCGGCGCCGGGGGGCGTGCTGGCCGTCTTCGTGCGGATGAACCAGATTCTGGAGATCGACTACGAGAACCACCTCGCGCGCGTCCAGCCCGGCGTGGTGAACCTCCACCTCTCGCGCGAGACCCTGCCCCGCGGCTTCCACTACGCCCCCGACCCCTCCAGCCAGATGGCCTGCACCATCGGCGGGAACGCCGCCGAGAACTCGGGCGGGGCCCACTGCCTGAAGTACGGGATGACCACCAACCACATCCAGGGGATGACGGTGGTGCTCGCTTCGGGGGACGCGGTCCGCCTGGGCTCGGACGGGGACGAGGCCCCCGGCCTCGACCTGCGCGGCTTCTTCATCGGCTCGGAGGGCACCTTCGCCGTCACCACCGAGTTGACCGTCCGCCTCACCCCCAACCCCGAGGGGGTGCGCACCATGCTCGCCTGCTTCAAGGAGGTGGGGGACGCCTGCCGCACCGTGAGCGAGGTGATCGCGGCCGGGGCCGTGCCCGCCGCGATGGAGCTCATGGACCGCTACACCATCGAGGCGGTCGAGAAGGTGATGCAGGCGGGCTACCCGAAGGACGCGGGCGCCGTCCTCTTGATCGAGCTGGACGGCCTCCCCTCCTCCATGCGGCCCCTGGAGGCGCTCATCCACGGCATCTGCATGCGGAACGCCTGCGCCTCCTTCCGGGCCGCCCAGAGCGAGGCCGAGCGCGATAGCCTCTGGATGGGCCGCAAGAGGGCCTTCGGCGCCTTCGGGGCCATCGCCCCCGCCTACTACTGCCTGGACGGCACCGTCCCCCGCTCCAAGCTGGCCGTGGTGCTCGAGGAGTTCGACCGCATCGCGGCCCGCTACGGCCTGCGCATCACCAACGTCTTCCACGCCGGGGACGGGAGCCTCCACCCCAACGTCCTCTTCGACGACCGCGTCCCCGGCGAGACCGCGCGCGCCGTCGAGTGCGGGGCGGAGGTGCTGCGGGCCTGCATCCGCGCGGGCGGGGTGCTCTCGGGCGAGCACGGCATCGGCATCGAGAAGAAGCGCGAGATGCGCGACCAGTTCGACGCCGCCACCCTCGGCATCATGGAGCGCGTCCGGGACGCCGTGGACCCGGAGGGCATCTTCAACCCCGGCAAGATCCTCCCCGGGGGGGATGTCGAGTTCCCCCTCGCCGGCGCCTCTCAGCCCGGGGGGGTGGCGCGGATGGCCGCCGCCTTCTCCAAGTAGCCATGCCCGCCTCCCTCGACGCCTTCGCGCGCGCGGTCGAGTCCGACACGGGCGACCCCCGCCTCCTCTCGGGGGAGGGGACGGGGATGTACGTCCTGGGCGGCCGCGTGCCCTTCCTCATCGCCCGGCCCGCGAGCCACGAGGCCGTCCTGAGCGTCCTCGCCCGGGCCAGCGAGGAGGGCCTGGGCGTCGTCCCCTGGGGCGGGGGCACGGGCCGGCGGGCGGGCTACCCGCCCGAGCGCTACGACGTGGCCCTCTCGACCGAGCGCCTCGCCGCGGCGGTGGACTTCCTCCGCGACGACCTCACCGCCGTCGTCCAGCCCGGGATGACCATCGAGAGCCTGAACCGGCTCACCCGCTCCGAGGGGCAGACGGCGGGCCTCGACCCCGCCAACCCCGGCCGCGCCACCGTGGGGGGCGCCATCTTCGCCGGGCGCTCGGGCCCCATGCGGGTGCGCTGGGGGAGGGCGCGGGACCGCGTCATGCGGCTGAAGGTGGCGCTGCCGGACGGCTCCTCCCACACCTACGGCGCCCTGGTGGTCAAGAACGTGACGGGCTACGACATGAACCGCCTCCTGGCGGGGAGCTGGGGCACCCTCGCGGTGGCGACCGAGCTGGCCCTGCGCCTCTACAAGGCGCCCGAGCGCACGGGGGCGCGGGCGGCCGCCTTCCCGGAGGCCGAGGCGGCCTTCGCCGCCGCGCGGCGCCTGATGGCGCTCCCGCTCCACCCCCTCTGGGTGGAGGTGCTGGACGCCGGGCGGCTCGCCGCGCTGGGGGAGCGGTACTCCCTGCCGGGCCCCTGGTGCCTCGCCGCCGCCTTCGGGGACTTCGAGGAGGGCCTGGCCGAGCAGCTCCGCCGCTTCGAGGATCTCCTGTCGCGGGAAGGGGGCAGGGACCTCGCGCGCTTCGACGACGAGGCGGCGGCCCGCCTGGGGGCCGCCCTGGCCGACCAGCCGGGCGGGGACTTCGCCCGCGAGGAGGCGCTGGCCGTGCGGGCCTCGGGCCGGGCGGACCAGCTCCCCCGCTTCGCCCGCGCGGCGGAGGAGGCGGCCCGCAAGGGCGGTTTCCGCCTGGCCGTCGCCGCCCACGCGGGGAGCGGGGTGCTGCGCGCCTGGCTCGCCCCCGAGGAGAAGGGCGTCGAGCCCCGCGCGGCGTGGGACGCCTTCGCCGCCCTCTGCCGGGCGGGGGCGGACCCGGCCCGGGGGCGGGCCGTCCATCTGCGCCTCGACAGCGGCCCCGCCGCCCTGCGGGACCAGATCTCGGTCTGGGGGGAGGACGGGCTCGACCCCGCCGCCCTCGGCCTCATGCGCCGCCTGAAGAGGGAGTACGACCCCACCCGCACCCTGAGCCCCGGACGGTTCGTGGGGCGGCTGTGAATGTGAGGACGGAAGCATGTTATGTAGGGGCGAGGCATGCCTCGCTCCTAGGGACGGATTTTTGATCATTGGAGAATATACAGATGTCATTCTGAGCGAAGAATCTGAGCGAAGAATCTCGGTTCTGAAAAACCTCAACACCGAGACCCTTCGCTTCGCTCAGGGTGACATCAGGATGGAACGAGACGTGACCGCCACCGCTGAAACTCAGCGTTCTGCTTTCAACCCCCTCCTGGGCCCCCTCGGCCCCGACCGGGAGATGATCCAGCGCTGCATCCACTGCGGGCTCTGCACCACGAGCTGCCCGACTTTCGTCCTCCTCGGCAACGAGATGGACTCCCCGCGGGGGCGCATCTACCTCATGCGCATGGTGGTCGACGGGGAGATGGCGGTGAACGACACGGTGCTCAAGCACCTCGACCGCTGCCTCGACTGCCGGGCCTGCGAGACGGCCTGCCCCTCGGGGGTGCGCTACGGCTCCCTCATCGAGGCGGCCCGCGAGGGGCTGGAGAAGGTTCGGGGGCGGGGCGCCGGGGCGCGGCTCCTGCGGCGCCTCCTCTTCCGGTGGCTCCTGCCCAGCCGGGCCCTGCTGGGGCTCGCGGCGGCGGGCACGAGGCTCTACCAGCGCACTTTCTTGCGGCCGCTCCTCCTCAAGCTGGGCCTCATCCCCCCGAAGCTTGCCCGCCTGGAGCCGATGATGCCCGAGGTGCCCCCCCTCGCCTCCATGCTGCCCTTGCCCTCGGAGGTGCCCGCCTCCGGGGAGGAGAGGTGCCGGGTGGCCTTTTTCGGGGGATGCCTCCAGTCGGCCCTGTTCGGGGACGTGAACCGGGCCGCCGTGCGGGCGCTGGCGGCGAACGGGGCGCGGGTCGTCATCCCCTCGTCCCAGACCTGCTGCGGGGCGCTCCAGGCCCACGCCGGGGACCGGGAGACCGCCCGCCTCCTCGCCCGGCGGAACATGGAGGCGATCGATCCCTCTCAGTTCGACGCCATCGTGCTGGCCGTCTCGGGCTGCGGGGCCATGCTCCACGAGTACGGGGAGCTCCTGGCGGGGGACCCCGCCTTCGCCGCCCGCGCCCGGGCCTTCAGCTCGAAGGTGATGGACGTGACGGTCTTCCTCTCCAAGGTAAAGCTCCGCCGGGCGCCCCACCCCGAGCCCCAGCGGGTGGCCTACCACCACCCCTGCCACCTCTACCACGCCATGAAGGTGCGCCAGGAGCCGCTCAAGGTGCTGGAGGCTGTCGGGAACGTGGAGGCGGTGCCCCTCCGGGAGAGCGACTGGTGCTGCGGCTCGGCCGGGAGCTACAACCTGACCCAGACCGAGCTCTCGATGCGCCTGCTGGACCGCAAGATGGGCCACATCCGCGCCGCGGGGGCGCCCGTCGTCTGCACCGGGAACCCCGGCTGCCAGATCCAGATCGCCTACGGGGCCCGGGAGCGGGGGATGGAGCTTCGGGTCGTCCACCCGGTCGTCCTGCTGGACGAGGCCTACCGCGCCGCGGGCTTCTACGACGGGGCCGGGTTGCCGTGAGATCGGTTTTCACGTCACGCGAGTGACTGCGCTTTCATGTCCTTGAGGAGCCACCTGATGCCCGCCGCCGCCGCGCGCAAGTCCTCCCCGGCCATCGAGGCCAGGGAACACTTCATCCCCTCCCTCGACAAGGGGATCACCGTCCACCTCTGGGAGAAGCGGCCCAGGGGCAAGCGCCGCTTCGGGCCGGAGGGGACGCTGCTCTTGGTGCATGGCCGGGTGGCGCCGGGGCCGGTGGCCTTCGACGTGCGGGTGCCGGGCTACTCCTGGATGGACTACATCGCCTCGCGCGGTTTCGACGTCTTCACGCTCTCGATCCGTGGTTTCGGGAAGTCCACCTGGCCCCAGGTGATGCGCGGGGACCCGGCCGGGAAGCCCCCCGCCGTCCGGGGGAAGGAGGCGGTCAGGGACATCGCGGCGGCGGTGCGCTACATCCGCGAGCGGAGGGAAGTGGAGAACATCAGCATCCTCGGCCGCTCCTGGGGGACGACCCTCTCGCCCGCCTGCGCGGCGGGGAACCCGGAGTGGGTGAGGAAGCTCGTCCTCTACGCCCCCTACTATGCCTACGACGACGTGCGGCGGCGGGCGATGTACGAGGACCCGGCCCGGCCCGGGGTGTTCGACGCCCGGCGCGGGGCCTGGATGTGGAACACGCGGGAGAACATGGAGCGGCGCTGGTGGGGGCACATCCCGGGCACGGCCCACCACAAGTGGCGCGAGCCCCGGGTGGTGAACGCTTACTGGAAGGCGCTCCTCGCGGGCGACCCGGAGGGCGCCCGGCGGCGGCCCCCGGCCTTCCGCCTGCCGAACGGATCGCTGGCCGACCTCTACGACCGGGCCTCGAACATCCCCCTCTACGACGCGGCGAAGGTCGTCTGCCCCGTCCTCCTCATCCGGGGGACCCAGGACGGCGCCTCGGCCGACCCGGAGGCGCTGGGCCTCTTCCACGCGCTCCGGAACAGCTGGGGGAAGCGCTACGTCATCCTCGAGGACGGCACCCACTTCATGGAGCTCGAGAAGCGGCGGCTGGAGCTGCTGGGCGAGGTCCAGTCCTTCCTGGAGGGGTAGGGGGGACCCCCCCCGGCGGCCGCCCTGGGGCATTTTGGCCATCGGGCCGGGCAAGGGGTGGAGTCCGGAATCCCCTGAAATCAGCCGTCCGTCCCGCCGGGAGGCTACTTTTCCGGTGGTTCGGCTTGTCCTCTTTCCCCGCGCGGCGTATATTCTGATTATCTTTTGCACCGGCCCTCCCTGGAAGCGTCTCTCTTTGCGTGAACTGTTCATCCCCTCGCACCCGGGTGCGCCCGGATGCAGGGCTGTCTTCATCCGCGCTTTACGAATGTGGAGGAGTGCCTATGACCGGAGGCGCACGCGGCAGAATGAGGTATGTGACGGGCTTCCTGCTGAAGCTTCCGGCCTATCTTTAGGTGAGTTCGGCCCCCCCGTTCCAGTCACCTTCATCCGCCCTGATATCCGGCCCGGCGAGCGTGCGCGGTGGCCCGGGTTACCTCCGAAGGGAGCCTTCTTGCTCAAGGCTCGGGCCTTTCTCAAGAGCTTTCGGGGCGCAAGCCCCGTCCCGCCCGGCATCTACCTCGAAGGGTGGTGGGAGTCCCCCATCTTCCGGGCCAGGGAGGACGGGCCCCTGCCCGGCCCCGCGGGCCGCACGTTCGTGCGGATTCCCCCCCTCGCCGCTCTCCTGATCTCCCCCGTGCTGGGCACCATCTTCGTCCTCGGCTTCATCTTCCTGACCCCTCGCCGCGATCGTGCTCATCCCCGCGAAGCTGCTCCGCCGGGGGCGGGATGGCCGCCGGGGAGGAACCGCGGCCGGGCTCGTCGCCGGCGCCATCCTTCTGGCCGCCTCGGGGGCCCAGGCCCAGGGGATGTCGAATGAGATGTGCCTCAACTGCCACAAGCTCCCCCTCCAGATGAAGCTCAAGGACGGCTCCAGCGTCTCGCTCCTCATCCCGGCCGCGGGCTTCGCCCGATCCGCCCATGGACGGGCTCTCCTGTGCACGGCCTGCCACACGGACATCAAGAAGGTCCCCCACGAGAAGATGGAATTCGCCGACCGGAGGGACCTCAGCCTCCACTACAGCCGCTCCTGCACCTCCTGCCACGGCGGGAAATTCAAGGAGTTCCAGGAAGGCATCCACTGGCGGCTCTTGTCCCAGGGGGATCGCCGGGCCCCTCATTGCGCCGACTGCCACGGGGCGCACACCGTCACCAGGGGAGGGATGGCCAAGGGCTTCACCCCCCAGGCCTGCTCGAAGTGCCACGCCCGTGTCTTCGGCCAGTACGAAGGGAGCGTGCACGGCCAGGGGCTGATCCAGGTGGGGAACAAGGACGTGCCCGGCTGCTCCACCTGCCATCCCTCCCACACCGGGGGGGATCCCCGCAAGGTGGAGTTCCGCATCGACATCCCCAAGCTCTGCGCCGACTGCCACCAGAACAAGGCGCTGATGGACAAGTACGGCCTCTCGTCCCAGGTCGTCTCCACCTACCTGGAGGATTTCCACGGCACCTCGATCAGCCTCTACCGGGAGCAGCGGAATCTCCCCGCCCGCCTCACCGCCGTCTGCACCGACTGCCACGGCGTCCACGAAATCCTGCGGGTGAAGGACCCGGATTCCCAGGTCGTGCGCGGGAACCTGATCCAGACCTGCCGGAAATGCCACCCGGACGCCTCCCTAAATTTCCCCGCGACCTGGCTCTCGCACTACACACCGAGCGCCACGCGGTACCCCTTCGTGTATTTCATCCGGCTCTTCTACTTCATCTTCGTCCCGGCGATCGTGGCGTGCATGGTCTTTCACGTTGGGCTCGACTTCATCTTCGAGGCCCGCTCGCGGCTGCGGCGGCCGAGGAAGGGGTAGGCGCCGATGCCATCCGAGGAGAAGGGCCCGCACGGCGGCGAGGTCCGCGCCACCGTCCTCCGTTTCACGAGGCGGCAGCGGATCGAGCACCACATCATGGCCCTCCTGTTCATCGTGTTGGTGGTCACGGGGCTCCCGCAGAAATTCTTTGACGCCTCCTGGGCGGGTCCGGCGGTGCGGCTGCTGGGAGGCCTCGACCTCATGCGCTGGCTCCACCGGATGGCGGGCTTCGCCTTCGCCGGCTTCACCGGCTACTTCCTGGCCTACGTCACCGCCGGCATCCTCCGGGGAGGGACGCCCCTCTCGATCGTGCCGTTCCTTTCGGACCTGAGGGAGGTCTATCACGCCCTCCTCTGGGCCGCGGGGCTGGGGGAGCGCCCCGCCGCCGGGCGCTTCGACTACCGCGAGAAGCTCGAGTTCTGGGGCATGCTCCTGGGCAGCGGGGTCATGATCGTGACCGGGCTGATCCTCTATTTCCCGATCGTGGCCACGCGCTGGCTGCCCGGCGAGGTCGTCCCGGCGGCGAAGACCGCCCACAGCTACGAGGCGATGCTGGCCCTCATGGTGATCGTCTTCTGGCACCTCTACAACGCCATGCTCCGGCCCGGCGTGTTCCCCCTCGACACGACGATCGTCCACGGGCGCATGGCCCTGGAGCGATTGAAGGAGGAACACCCCCTGGAGTACGCCCGCCTGTTCCCCGGCGAGGCCGGGGAGCGCGAGGAAAAATAGGCGCGCCCCGCGCCCCGCGCGGGGGCGGCCCGCCCCCCCCCTTGCGCGCCGGGGGGAAGAGGGGAATGATGTGCGGCGAGGCGCGCTCCGCGGCCTCGCCGGGCATGTCACTTGTTTGGCATGTCACTTATTTGAAGGAGGCACCATGGCGACCCAAACCGGGATCAAGCGCCGCTGGGCTCTGGTGGATTCGACGGCCATCGGGGTGGACAAGAAGTACGAGCCCCCCCTCATCATCGCCTGGGGGGTGGACAGCCACGCCGTCGGCACCCGGACCATCACCATGGGGCGCACCATCATCCCTCCCAAGGCCCGCAACCAGCGCCACTACCACGTCTGCGACGCCACCTTCTACATCGTGAGGGGGCCCATCGTCGTCTGGATGGGCGAGGAGAAGGAGGAGCACACCGTCCCGCCCGGCACCTTCGTCTACGCGGCGGCGGGTGAGATCCACGGCCTCTACAACCCGAGCGAGACCGAGGACGCCGAGCTCATCTTCACCTACGGCAACTGCCCCAACCGCGACGCCGCGCGCACCATCTACGTGGAAGAGGCCTGGCAGGACGAGGACAAGCGCGACCGCATCCCCCGCTAGCGGCGGTTTCCGCGCGCGCAAAAAAGGGCCGGTCCCCCGGAGGGCCGGCCCTTTTCTTCCGCGCCGGTGGTCCGGCCGCTCAGTTGAGCAGCGTCACGAGCTCCAAGAGCTGGCGTTTGAGGCCATCCTCCCCGGCCACCCGCCGGACGGCCCCGAGCACCTCGCCCGCGGCCTTCCCGTGCTGGCTGCGCTTCAGGTAGATGCGCGCGAGGTTCGTGTAGGGGAAGTGGCGGGGGTCATACCGGGGGGCCCTCTTCGCCTTCTCGAACCACCCGATAGCCTGCTCCATCTCGCCCATCTGCATCAGGTAGCAGCCGATGTCGTTGTAGGGATTGCCGAAGTCGGGATCCGCCTCGATGGCTTGATGGCACTCCTCGATCGCCTCCTCGAGCCTGCCCTGCTTGCTGTACATCCACCCGAGGTAGGTGTGGGCGTCGGCCGTGGGGTGATAGGCGAGGGAGTTCTTGTAGAGATCGATGGCCTGGTCGATGTTCTCCCCGCGGTGGGCGGCCTCGCCCTCCGCCAGGAGCTCCAGGGCCCTTCTCAGGTCGGAGTTGACCCGGGCCTCGTCCCCGTACTTTTCCTCGAACGAGATGGTCGGGAAGCGTTCCCCCATGGCCGATCGTCCCCCTCCGAAGCCCCAGCGGCGGCGGGTTTCGGACCCATGCATCGTAGCGCGCCCCGCCGGGCTGTCAAGAACGCCCTCCTGGCAGGAGGCGGCAGGCCCCGGCCGCCGGGAAAAAAACGCCCCGGCCCGGAGGCCGGGGCGCCCGCGCAGGGAAGCCCGCTTTCTCACCCTCTCGGAGCCGCGGGCCTTGGCGGCGGCGGCTTGCGGTACAGCCGGTGGCAGGCCCCGCAGTTCCCTTGCATGGTCTTCAGGGCCCCCTCGGCTCCCGCCTTGTCCCCCGCCCGGAGGACCACCGCGAGGGCGGCGGCGGAGGTGGCGAGGCTCATCGCCTTCTGATCGAAGTCCGCCTTCTTCTGCCAGATGGCGGGGAGGGCGGTCGTCTTGCCCGCCAGGGTCTGGCGGCGGAAGGCCAGGGGGATCCGCCGGGCGGCCGTGGAAATGTCCTGGGCGGCCTTGGCGGCGTCGGCGAGCTTGTTCTCCTTGAGGGCCGCCGTGATGGCCCGAATGTTGCGCGGGTGGGACGCCATCAGCGCCTTGCGGGCCGTCACCCGATGATGCTCATACCCGAGTGCCTCGCCGAGGGGGGTCGCCTCCAAGAAGTCCTGGGTGCAACCCGCGGTCAGCCCTCCCGCCGCGAGGAGCACGGCGAGGGTCGTTCCGGCGCGCAGATTCTTCATAAGTCTTCGTCTCCTCTGGAATAGTGAGTCCTGCCTTGCCCCTTCCGGCGCCACCCGCGCCCCCGAGGACGGGCTCCGGCCGGCGGGGAGGAAAACGCGGCGAGCGGATGCGTCAGCTGCTGGGTGGCCATGAGTATAACACCTTTCCGGGAGGAAAGGTTCCCCAAAGATGGGGGGAGGCCCGCCTCCTTGGCTGCCCACGGGGGAACGGGTAAGATTCTTTTATTCTTTGCCCATGCGCCGCCGGCCGGGTCCGCGGGCCGCCCGCGCGCGCGGAGAGGCTCCGCCCATGACCGACCCCCGGCGGGAGAAGTTCCGGACGCTGCTCGGCCGGCCCGGGATCACCCTCGTCCCCGGAGCGCACGACGCCCTGACGGCGCGCCTCATCGAGGCGAAGGGATTCGAGGCCGTCTACATGAGCGGGGCGGGCACGGCGAACGCCCTGACGGGCCTGCCCGACAACGGGCTGGTCACCGCTTCCGAGACGGTGGTGAACGCCCGCTACCTCGCGGACGCGGTCTCCATCCCCCTCATCGTGGACGCCGACACGGGCTACGGCAACGCCGTCAACGTGGTGCGCACCGTGCGCGACCTCGACCGCGCGGGCGCCGCCTGCGTCCAGATCGAGGATCAGCTCTCCCCCAAGCGGTGCGGCCACCTGCCGGGCAAGCAGGTGGTGAGCCGGGCCGAGTTCACCGGCAAGATCCGCGCCGCCGCGGACCACCGCCCGGACCCCGCGCTCGCCATCATGGCCCGCACCGACGCCCGGGCCACCCACGGCTTCGAGGAGGCCGTCGCGCGGGGGAACGAGGCCCTGGCGGCGGGGGCCGACCTCGTCTTCATCGAGGCGCTCGAGTCGCCCGCGGAGTTCGCCGCCTACGCCCGCCGCTGCCCGGGCCCCCTGCTCGCCAACATGACCGAGTTCGGCAAGACCCCCCTCATCCCGGCGCGGGAGTTCGGGCAGATGGGCTACCGCTTCGTCATCTTCCCGGCGAGCGCCCTGCGCGTCATGCTCCGCGCGGCCTCCGATCTCTTGGACGAGATCCGGGAGAAGGGGACCCAGGCCGCCTTCCTGGACCGGATGATGACCCGCCAGGAGCTCTACGAGCTCATCGGCTACGACGCCTACCACCGGATCGAGGCCCGCTACCTGCCGCGGGAGTGAGGGGCTCGGCGGCGGAAGGGCCCCCGCCGGGAATGCCCCTTTCCTTCCCCCTTTTTTTGCGCCAGAATGGCTCGCGTGCAATCCCCACGCGAAGGACAAGCCCTCGCTGTGAGCCATCCCACGCGCGCGCTGGCGGCGCTCGTCCGCGCGCTCGATTACGAGGACCTGCCGGAGCGCCTCCGCGGGACCCTCTGCCTCGGCACCATGATGCACGCCTTCGAGATGGACGACTACCACAGCGGCGCCAAGCTCCACCCGGGCGCCGTGGTCTTCGCGGCGGCGATCCCCCTGGCCGAGAAGCTCGGGGCCGGCGGCCGCGCCTTCGCCGCCGCCGTGGCGGCGGGCTACGAGGCCATGATCCGGGCGGGCCTCGCCGCGGGGGCGGTGGAGGTCCGGCGGAGGGGCTTTCACCTGACGGGCCTGTGCGGCCCCTTCGGGGCCGCCGCCGCCGCGTGCCGGCTCCTGGGCATGGACCCGGAGCGGACCGCGAACGCCCTGGGGCTCGCGGGCACCCAGGCGGGGGGCACCTGGGCCTTCCAGTGCGACGGCTCCGAGACCAAGCGCTTCCACGCCGGGCGCGCCGCCCAGAGCGGGCTCCTGGCCGCCGCCCTGGCGCAGCGGGGCTACACCGGGCCGACGGAGATCTTCGAGTACGAGGACGGCGGCTTCATCACGGCCTATGGTGGGAAGGGGGAGCCCGGCCGGCTGACCGCGGGGCTGGGGCGCCGCTGGGAGTGCGAGGGGGTCTCCTTCAAGGCCTACTGCTGCTGCGGGAGCACCCACTCCACCATCGACGCCGTTCTCTCGCTGCGGGAGAAGCACGGCCTGCGCCCCGGGGACGTCGAGGAGATCGAGATCTTCAACCACAGCGTCGTGCGCCAGCAGTGCAGCTGGCGCTACGAGCCGGTGAGCCCGCTCAAGGCCCAGATGTGCATCGAGTACTGCGCCGCCGTCGCCCTGGCGGACGGGGCGGCGGGACCGGAGCAGTTCTCCGCCGGCCGGATCGCCGACCCCGCCTTGGTGGCGCTGGCCCGCAGGGCGCGCTTCACGGTGGACCCCGGGATCGAGCGAGTCTACCCGGCCGCCTTCCCGGCGAAGGTGGTCATCCGGACCCGGGATGGCCGGGAGCTGCGCGGCGAGGTGCCCGGTCCCAAGGGCTCTCCCCAGAATCCGATGACGTTCGGGGAGGTGTCCTCCAAGTTCCGCCGGCTGACGGCGCCGCTCCTGGATCCGGAGGCCCAGGAATCCCTGATCCGGGCGGCGGAGGGGCTGGACGAGGCCGGGAGCTTGAGGGAGGTCGCGGGGCGCCTCGGGGAGGCGGGCGCGCTCGCCGCCCGGGCGTGAGGGGCCCGGCGCCGGCGGGGCCCGCGCCCGTTCACGCCGCATCCATTCACCACAGGGGAGGAGATTGGAGATGAAATCGAGCCTGATACTCGCCGCCGCGCTCGCGCTTCTGGCCGCGGCGGCGGTCCCGTCGGGAGCGGCCACGTCGCCCGAGGAGGAGAAGCTCTACCGGGAGGCCAAGAAGGAGTGGGAGGTGGACTTCCGGGGCCCCACCGAGCGGACCTCCTTCGTGGGCGTCGTGCGGGCCTGGTCGAAGCGCTACCCGGACGTGAAGCTCAAATACTCGCGCCAGCCCACGGGCAAGCTCGTCAAAGCGGTCGAGGCGGAGTTCAAGGCGGGCAAGCTCACCCACGAGGTCATCCACGTCACCGACCCGGTCATCCTGGTCAAGTGGAAGAAGGCGGGGAAGCTGCTGGCCTACAAGAGCCCCAACTACGCCGACTATGAGCCCCAATACCTGGACAAGGACTTCGCCTTCGCCGCCATGGGCGTCACCCCCATGCTCCCCCCCGTGAACAAGAAGTTCATCGCGGGGATCGGGATGAAGCCCGGCGACCTCAAGTGCTACAAGGACTTCACGAACCCCAAGTTCGCGGGCAAGCAGGTCGTCACCCACGCGAATGCGGGGGGGACCGCTCTTTTCGCCGCCATGCGGATGACGGAGCTCTTCGGCTGGGAGTTCCACGAGACCCTGCGCAAGCAGAACATCCTGCTCGGTGCGACGGCGGGCGTGACCACCAGCCTCGTCATCAAGGGCGAGCGGCCGGTGACCTACGCGGTGACGGGCTACCGCGCCCTCGAGCACGGCAACGACCCCAAGAAGGGCGTCTTCACCTTCTGGCCCTGCGAGGGCGCCGTGATGATCAACTTCGCGATGACCATCCTCAAGGACGGCGCCACGAGGCACCCGAACGCCGCGAGGCTGCTGGTGACCTGGCTCTCCTCGAAAGAGGGCCAGACGAACATCGTGGAGCACGCGCACTTCTTCAGCGGCCGCAAGGACGTGAAGCCGGTCCCCGGCGCCCAGCCGCTCCATACCTACAAGAACCTCTGGTGGCCGGATCTCGAGAAGGCCATCCAGGAGCACGACCCGTTCCTGAAGAAGTTCGATCAGGTGTACGGGCTGAAGTAGGCTCCAGGTCGCGGCCGCCGCCCCCGGGGGACGCGCTCCCGCCGGGGGCGGCGCGGCCGCGCGGCGGAGGGTGAATGGAGGCGGCTGCCGCCCACAAGGGCTGGCTGGCGGAGCGTGTGGCCCAGTGGCGGAACGAGCCCGTCAAGTTCGCCTCGATGGCGCTGACGGCCGCCTTCCTCTCCGTGCTGATCGCCTACCCTTTCCTGACGCTCTTCGTCATGAGCTTCCAGCACCCGGAGACGGGCGCCTGGACGCTCGCCAGCTACGTCCGGATCTTCACGGAGGAGAGCTTCCGGGAGGCGTTCTCCCGCTCGATCGGCCTCAGCTTCCTCGTCACTTTCTTCTCCCTCCTGCTCGGCGTCCCCATGGCCTTCGGCGTCTCGCGCACGCGGATGCCCTGCCGGGAGCTGGTGCGCGCCCTCACCGGCATCGCCTTCATCATCCCGAGCTTCATCGGCGCGGTGGGCTGGATCTTCCTCCTGGGGGAGAACCAGGGCGACGTCAACCGCCTGATCCGCTGGGCGGTCAACCCCTTCCTGGCGGCCTCCCTGGAGAGCGGCCCCTTCACCATCTTCTCCTTCTCGGGGCTCACCTTCGTCCTGGTCCTGCACTTCTTCCCGTTCGTCTTCTATTCCGTGAGCGCCTCGCTGGACAACATGGATCCCTGCTATGAGGAGGCCGGAAGCATGGTGGGGGCGGGCCGGCTGCTGACCGTCCTGCGGATCACCCTGCCCATGGTGGCGCCCGCCATCGTCTCGGGGGCCATCATGGTGTTCCTGGAGACGCTGGCCGCCTTCGGCGCCCCCCAGGTCATCGGCGTCCCGGCCCGCTTCCACGTGCTGACGACGCGGATCTACAACCTCTTCGAGCCGCCGCCCAACTTCGCCATGGCGACGGCGCTGGCCTCCCCGCTCGTCCTCATCACGGCGGGGGCGCTCTGGCTCCAGCGGCGCATCCTCGCCCGGCGGCAGTACGTCACCGTGGGGGGCAAGATCACGGCCCCCGCGCCGATGGACATTGGCGGCTGGCGCTATGCGCTGAGCGGCTTTTGCCTGCTCGTGGTGGGCGTCGCGGTGGGGGCGCCCATGTACGCCATCTTCACCACCTCGGTGACGGAGGTCTGGGGGCAGCCGCTCTTCACCGGCCTCCTGCCGCCAGCCGCCGCGGGCTTCTCCTTCACGCACTACCAGCAGCTCTTCGACCCCGCGCTGGCCAACTGCGACATCCTCGGCGGCTACACCGTGACCGAGGCCGTCTGCGCCGTCTACAACAGCATGTGGCTCTCGGCGGCGGCGGCCACGCTCATCCTCCTCCTCGCGGTCGTCTCGGCCTACATCGTCGAGCGCTCGGGAGTCGGGGGCCGGAGCGCGCTGACCGGCCTCATCAAGATGACCTTCGCGTTTCCCTCCGTGGCC
>JACPCT010000318.1 GCA_016184445.1 Candidatus Tectimicrobiota bacterium
GCAGTCCGGGCGGGGCCGGCCCCCGCGGGTTCGGAATGGGAGAATGTTACCATATTTCCGTAGGGAGGGAGGAGGAAATCCGCTAGCCGCCCTTCCGGGTGGCCCGGTCGTAGCGCACCCGCTCGTGGGCCTCGATGGGGTCCACCCCCTCGCGGATCCAGGCCTTTACCTGCTCCTCCATGCGGCCCAGCTCCTGGGCGAGCCGGAGCGCCTCGGGGAGGGCCTCCTGGGGCACCACGACCACCCCGTTCTCGTCCCCGATGACGAGGTCCCCCGCCCGCACCCGCACCCCGGCGAGCTGGACCTCGGCGCCGTGGCCCCCGAAGGCGCAGCGGCCCCGGATGGAGGTCTGGATGACGCCCTTGGCGTAGACCGGGAAGCCCATCTCGCGGCACTCGTCCACGTCGCGCGAGACGCCGTCGATCACCACCCCGGCCAGGCCCCGGCGGCTGGCGGTGAACATGGCGATGCCGCCCCCGCTGTTCACGTCCACCCGCCCGCCGTGGTCGATGACGAGCACCTCCCCCGGCCGGGCCGCCTGGATGGCCCGGAGGGTCCCGTTCACGGGCGAGTCCTTGCCCTCGGGGATGAGCCGCATGGTCATGGCGCGGCCGGCGATCTTCTTGCAGCCGGGCCAGAGGGGGCGGATGCCCAGGGGCGCCCCGGCGACGCCCAGGCGGTCGAGGGCGTCCGAGACGTTGGTGGTGGAGAGGGCCAGGAAGGCCTGGGCCTCGGCGAGGGGGTCCATGTCGCGCCTCCTGGGAAGGGGGGATGGGAGGGCCCAGGATATCACGGGGGGAACGGCGGTGGGCGTTCTGACATTTGCGCGGGGGCGGCCGGCCGGCCGCCCCCGCGGACGATATTCGCCAGACGGTCTCCCCCTACGCGCCGCCGTCCGCCGGGTCCCGGTAGGCCTGGCGCGGGGTCTCGTCCGCCGTGACGCGCAGCTCGCGGCGGGCGACGCGGCCGAGGCGGTCGCGCACCCAGCCCGAGGTGGAGAGGCCCGCCTTCTCCGAGGCGAGCTGGATGAGGTCCAGGAGCTCCTGGGTCATGCGGATCTGCATGGGGCGGTCGTGGTGGCGCTTGGCGGGGGATCTGGGCTCGTCCATGGCCGCTTCTCCGATGCGCGCTCCGTCTGTAGGGGCGAGGCATTCCTCGCCCCTGCAAAACCAGGGCATACCACCTTTATCCCTAGCAAATGTAATGCCAATGGCAACATAAATCAAGCCCCAAAATTATCCTCCCGGTGAAATTTTCCGCTTGCCATTGGAATGCCATTGGCAGTACATTTACTTCACGTTTTTCATGCCATTGGCAGTACATATACCGGACGTGCCAAGCAGGAAGGCAGACGGAACCCAGGCGCAGCATCCCCTCTCCCGCATGCGGAGGCTTCCCGTGGCGCCCACCCTTCTCACCCAGCGGGCCAGAGCCCTCGACGCCCTCGGCCTCCCCCCGGGGGCGGGGCGCGAGGCCGTCCGCCAGGCCTTCCGGCGGGAGGCCCTCGCCTGCCACCCCGACCTCCACCCCGGGCGTCCCGACCTCGAGCGGCGCTTCAAGGAGCTCTCCGGGGCCTACCGCGCGGCCCTGGCGGAGGAGGCGCCCGGCGCCCTCCTCCCCGAGGCCCCCCGGCGCGGGAGGGACCTCTTCTTCCGCATGACCCTCTCCTTCCACCAGGCCGCCCTCGGCGGGGAGGCCGCCATCCGCTACCCCAGGCCCTTCCCCTGCCCGCGCTGCGCGGGCAGGGGCTGCCGCCGCTGCCGGGGCGCGGGAGAGGCCGAGGAGCGCGTGCGCCTGCGCGTCCGCGTCCCGGCGGGGGTGGAGGAGGGGGAGGTCATCCGCCTCCGCCGGGCGGGGGGGATCGGCGCCCCGGGCGCGGAGCCCGGCGGCCTCTACCTCTCCGTCTCGGTCCGGCCCCACACGGTCCTCCGGCGCCGGGGGCTGGACATCCACAGCGAGGCCGAGGTGCCCCGCGCCCGGCTCTGGGAGGGCGGCACCATCCAGGTGGGCACCCTGCGCGGGACGTGCCAGGTCTTCCTCCTCCCCTTCACCCCGGAGGGGAAGATCGTCCAGCTCCGGGGCCAGGGGATCCTCCGCGAGCGCGGGGGCTCCCTCGAGGCGGGGGACCACTTCGTGCGCATCGCCGTCCCGGCCGCGCCGGCGGCCGGGGCCGCCGCCCCCCGGCGGCGCGGATGACCCGGCTGGCGGGAGGTTGAGACGTGGACCTCCGCGTTCCCGGCCGCGCCTGGCCCCAGCCCCCCCAGGGAGAAGGGGGCGGCGCGCGCCCGCGGGAGCGCTCCTGGCGGGCGGCGGGCCCCGCCGAGCCCTTCGTCCTCGACTTGGAGCCCATCGTGGAGGGGATCCCCCTCCCGCGCCCCCCCTCCCCCGGCGCGGGCGGCGGGGGCCTCCCCCACCGGGGCCGCCTCATCGACATCCGGATATGAGCTCCCGCCCGCCGGGGGCCGGACCTATATTGAGGGCGGGAGGGCTCCCCCATGACGACGCGCTTCTACCATCAAACCACCGCCGCCATCCTCGCCGCCGTCGCCATCCTGCATGCCGCCCGCATCGTCTTCGGCTGGGAGGCGGTGATCGGGGGCTGGGCGGCCCCGATGTGGCCGAGCTGGGCGGCCTTCGTCGTCTCCGCCTTCCTGGCCTGGGCGGGCTTCCGGCTTGGCGGGAGGTGGCCCCGGAGGCGGCGCGGCGCCCGGATTTGGACCGGAAATCGCTGAATAATTGGATCTTCCCGCCGGGAATGTTCCGCCGGGGATGGCGTTGTCCGCTCCGAGGCGGTATATTGGGTCCGAAATCCGGGCGGCGCAGGAAGCGCCGATCGTGAAAGGAGGCCAGGATGGCATACCTGTCAGGCACCTGAGGCCCCGCCGGGGCACTGGAGCGGTCCCGCTCCCAGCTCAACACCATCAGCCAGCTCAACAGCGGCGC
>JACPCT010000173.1 GCA_016184445.1 Candidatus Tectimicrobiota bacterium
CATCATGAACCAGGCGGCGTCGTTGTAGGCGCCCATGGTGGCCTGGCGGTTCACCAGGTTGTCCATGATGCCGTAGGCCTTGGTCTGGGCCGTCGCCGGGTCCACCCGCTGGTCTACCAGGATGTTCACCACCCTGTCATGGTAGTCCCGGAACGGAGCGTTGAACTCGTTCAGGTAGCCCACCAAGCCCACCCGGTGGACGGCGGCCCGCCGGTCCACCAGGGTGGCCATGAGCGCGAACCCGATGTTCCCCCCCACCCGCCGGAATAGGTTGAAGATGCTGGAGGCCGCCGTCGCCTCGGCCGGGCGCACGCTGCCCGGGGTGACGGTCGCCAGGGTGACGAACATGCACGGCATCCCCAGTCCCATGAAGATGAGCGGAGTCACCAGGTTCCAGAAGCCTGCGTCCAGGGACAGATGGGAGATCAGGTAAAAGGCATACAGGATGGAGGCCGTGCCGATAGAAAGGAGAAGGCGCAGGTCCATGAGGTTGAACAGATGGCCCACAATCGGAAGAACAATGAACAAGGCGATCCCCCGCGGCAGGAGCACCATGCCCGCGTCGTAGGCCGTGTAGTGCAACAGGTTCTGGAGGAACTGTGGCAAGACGAAGGTGGAACCGAAGAGCGCGACCCCGAAGATCAAGATGATCACCGAGCCCACCGTGAGCGGCACGTTCCGCATGATCCGGATGTCCACGATGGGCTCCGGGACGCGCAGCTCCCAGACCACCAGAGCCGCCACCGCCGCGACCGTGGCGATGGCCCACCAAAAGATGAGGTTCGACTCGAACCAGTTCTCCTCCTGGCCGCGCTCCAGCAGGACCTGGAGGCCGATGAGGCCGACCGCCAGGAGCGCGATCCCGCCCCAGTCCACCTGCTTGATTCCCCGCTTGAGGTAGGGGGGGTCGTGCACGAAGAGATGCACCAGCACCATTCCCCCCAGGCCGAAGGGCACGTTGATGTAGAACACCCAGGGCCAGCCGTACACATCCGTGAGCCACCCCCCCAGCACGGGCCCTATCGCGGGCGCCACGACCACGCCCATGCCGAAGAAGGCCATCGCCATGCCCTGGTACCGCGGGGGATAGGTCTCCCGCATGATGGCCTGGGCTATGGGGATGAGCGGCCCCCCGCCTACCCCCTGTATGGCGCGGTAGATGATCATCTCGGTGAAGGTGCCGGAGGTCCCCGCCAGGACGGAGCCCAGGATGAACAGCACGTAGGAGGCGAGGAAGAAGCGCTTGCGGCCCAGGAGGGTGCTCCACCAGCCCGACATCGTGATCATGATGATCTGGGCGATGCTGTAGCTGGTCGCGACCCAGGTGATGGAGGAGAGGTCGGCCCCGAAGGTCCCCCGCATGTGGGGCAGGGAGACGTTCACGACGTTCACGTCCATCACCGAGATGAAGGCGCCGCTGATGACGGCCAGCGTGATCAGGGCCCGGGTGGCGAAACTGGCCTCCGGGGCCTCGTCCGCCGCCCGCTGGGTGGACTCCAACGGAGCGCTCACGGCTGGCCGGGAGAGGCTTTCTGGACCCGGCCCGGATAGGCGAGCAGGCGGTTGCCGCTCTGGTCGCGGATGTCCACCGTAACCTGGGCGGACATGCCCACGAAGAGGGGGTACTGCGGCGAAGGGGGACCGTCGAGCACGATTTTGACCGGTATCCGCCGCGTCACTTTCACCCAGTTGCCCGTAGCGTTCTCGGCCGGGAGGAGGGAGAAGTAGTCGCCGGTGCCCGAGAAGATGCTCTCCACCCGGCCCCGGTAACGCCGGTTGGGGTAGGCGTCGGCCGCGATGACGGCGGTCTGGCCCACGCGGATGTTCTCGAGCTGGACCTCCTTGAAGTTCGCCTGCACATATACCTTGTGCAGGGGGACGATGAGCAGGAGAGGGCGCCCCGCCTCGACGTTGGTCCCCACCTCGACGGACTTCTTGTTCACGTAGCCCGATTCGGGTGCCCGGATCTCCGTGTAGGAGAAGCGCAGGCGCGCCTCCCGCAGCTTGGCCCCGGCTTGCTTGAACTGGGCCTCGAGGGACTCCGCATCGGCGGACTTGCCCTGGGCCGATATCTCCTCCTTCTGCACGAGGGTGATCGAGGCCTGCAGCTCCTTCTCCTGCTGCCTCAGGGCGGCCACCTTCTGTTCCTGGACCTTTTCGGCGTCGATGGAGGCCCGGTGCTGGGCATCGGCCACCCGGAAAGCGGCCACCGCCTGCTCGAGGATCTCGTCCGCGACCACCTTCTCCCGGTGGAGCTTCCGCTTCCGCGCCAGCTCGTCCCGCGCGCGGGCGAGGCTCGCGGCGGAGGCCTGGGTCTCGTTCACCCGCTGCTTGAGCAGGGCCTCGTCGGAGCGCAGCGTCTGGTTCACCCGGGCGAGGCGGGCGCGGGCCTCATCGACCATGGGGGCGACCCGTCCGGAGGAGTAGGCGGCGGTGAACTTGCTCGACTCGTAGCGGGCCCGGGCCACGGCCACCTCGGCCTCCGCGCTCTCCAGGGCGACCTTGTAGAGGGCGGGATCCAGGCGGATGATCAGGTCGCCTTTGTTGACCGCCTGGTTGTCCTCGACCAGGATCTGCTGGATCATGCCGGAGACCCGGGCGCTCACGGGAACGACCGTGACGTGGACATACGCGTTGTCGGTGGATTCGTAGGTCTGGAGGTGGCGCCACCACAGATAGCCGCCCAGGCCGGAGGCCAGGACAAGAACCGCCACAAGCCCGGCACCCAGCTTCGATGAGCGAAACCCTCCACCGGCGGGGCGGCTTGCCTCCACCTTCCCCGAGCCAGAAGAGGTGTCCGGCCGATCCGACATTTCCACACCAAAGGCAGCGAGGGCCGCCTCTTGAGAAGGGACTGCAATCGCCCAAAACCGCCCTGCCGGCCTAGAAGCCCAGCGCCACCATCAGGCGGTTCCACATGTTGATGACGGC
>JACPCT010000174.1 GCA_016184445.1 Candidatus Tectimicrobiota bacterium
GGGCGGCGATCTTCTGGTGCCACTTGCCCTCGGCCCAGACCTGGGGCTTCCCCCCCACGCGGGAGATGAGGGCGTCCTCGGTGCGGGTCTTGTGCCAGAGGAGCCAGAGGATGGGATTGGAGTCGGGGCTGGGCTGCTTCGTGAGGTCCTCGTCGGGGAGGCCCTCGAGGGCCGTGTTCACGAGGTTGCCATTCAGCTCGAGCGTCTTGGCGATGAGGTCGGTGGCGTTCATGGGGTCTCCTGGCTGTGGTGTCGGGTTAATTATTAACCATGTGGTTAAATATTACAGCCTCCGCCCCCGGCCGTCAACAGGGAAGTTTGGGGCGCCGGGGTTGGAGGCGGGGGCGGGAGCCGATATCCTGCCCGCATGAAGCGCGCAAAGGCCGCCGCGGCGGAGAAAAAAGGATGAAGCGGCTCCTCCTCCGTCCCCTGGCTTGGCTGGGGGCGCTGGCCCTCCTGCCCGCCTGCTGGGCGGTGGCGGGGGCGCTCGCGGAGACGGCGCCGGGGGTGTTCCTCCACGCGGGGGGAGGGGCGCCGGGCTTCCTCCTCGCGCCCGGGGGCTGGGCCCTCCTGGGCGGGGCCCTCGCCTACCTCGCCTGGCACCGCCTGCGGCCGCCGGAGTTCCTCTACACCTTCGCCCACGAGTTCACCCACTTGGCCTTCGGCCTCCTCATGGGGAAACGGGTGAGCCGCTTCGAGGTCGCGCGGGGGAGCGGGCAGGTGGCGCTGAGCGGGACGAACCCCCTCATCACCCTGGCGCCCTACTTCTTCCCCCTGCCGGCGGCGCTGGCCCTGGCGGCGGGGGCGCTGCTGGGCCTGGTGGTCCAGGCGCCCTGGACGGGCTGGCTCACCGCCTTCGTGGTGGGCCTCGCGCTGGCCTTCCATGTGGCGATGACCTGGCGGGTGCTGCGCTCCTCCCAGCCGGACATCGCGCGCGGCGGGCGCCTCTTCTCGTGGACGGTGATCGCGCTCGCGGGGGGCGTCTTCGTGGGCGGGGCGGCGCTGGCGGCGGCGGGAGGGGTGGCGGCGCTCGCCGCCTTCGCCGGGCGGCTGGCCGGGGGGCTGGCCGGGGCCTACCTGTGGAGCGGGCGCGAGCTGGTGATCGGGCTGGGGTTCATCGCCGAGTGGCTGGGGGCCGCCCGGTGAGGGGGCGCCTCGGCCGACTCCTGGGGGCGGCGGTCCTGGCCGCCCTCGCGGGCTGCGCCTACGAGGTGGCCGGGCGGGTGGAGGTGATGGCCCCCGGGAGGCTGGCGGGCGTCCGGGGGGTGGCTGTGGCGCCCTTCCGCTATCCCAACGACTGGACGGGGCATTTCCAGGACGTCTACCGGCGGGCGGACGTGCCCCCTCCGCCGGGGCGGAAGGTTGACCTCGTGGAGGCCACTTTCCTCATCGAGGACGCGCTGGCGGCGCGGGGCTACCCCACCCTCCCCTGGCCGGCCGGGGAGGAGGAGGCGCCGCCCGGGCCCCCGCCCCGGGCGCTGCTGGAGCGCCTGCGGGGGAGGGGGATCGAGGCGGCGCTCCTCGTCCAGGGGGAGAGCCGCTGCGAGAGCCTGGAGAAGTGCGCGGCCCGGGTCGCCATGGCGCTGTGGGAGACGGCCGGGGGGGCCCTCCTGTGGAGGGCCGAGGCCACGGCCGCCACCCTGCTCCACCAGGGCGACGAGATGAAGGCCGCCGCCGAGGAGGCCCTGGCCGGCCTCCCCGCCCGCCCGGGGAAATAGGCCGGGAGGGGGTTAGGGGGAGGGAGGGTCAGCGATCCAAACCGGCCACATGGGTGACAGATCAGGCCGGGCACATGGGTGACACGTTATCATCTGGCCGGAGGCTCCCACGGGCGGGGGACGTCCCCATGACGGAATCAGCGCGAATTTGATGGAAGAGCCGCCGGGCCGCGGGGGATTATCTTTCCTGCGGGAGGGCGTGTCCTCGGCCGGGCCCCCCTCCCCGCTCATTCCTTCTGGTATCCGCAGTAGGGGAGGCAGTCCTGGCGCGGGGGGCCGTAGACGGCGAGGACGCGGCAGCGCTCCCCGCCGAGGGCGCTGGCGCCGTGGGGGGTGCCGGGCGGGATGCGGAAGACCGCCCCGGCCGCGACGGCGCGCTTCTCCTCGCCGAGGGTGAACTCGGCCTCCCCCTCCAGGACGAAGACGAGCTGCTCGAAGGGGTGGGTGTGGGGCGCTTCGGTGGAGCCCGCGCCGAACTCGGTGATGAGCAGCATGGCGCCCTCGCCGGTGAAGACCCTCCGGCTGACGCCGGGGCGCACGGGGTGGCTGGGGGCGGTTTCCCAGTTGAAGATTCGCATCGTTTTCTCCTTTACGAGGGCCAGAATGACGATTTGTCCGTCAAGGCTCATCCCGGGTGCGCCAAAATGTCAATTTACCTTGACGCGTGCGGAGCAAAATCCCATGTAGATTCAACAGGTTCTGAGATCATTTCGCTTGGCACGGCCTTTGCTCTATCAGAGTCTGCTGATCGTGGCGTTCTTAGGCGGCACGTCTCGATTGGCAGGCGGATGGAGCAGCCGATCGGGTCGTCGCTCCTCCGCCACTTCTTCATACTTCGATACGTTTCGAGCACCATCCTTCTCTTAGCGGCTTCCCCTCCCGGCGACGGGAGGGGAAGTTTTTTTTCCGGCCGCGGCGCGGGTTCAGGCGCATTCCAGGACCCCGCCGAAGGGGGCTTTGCGGGGCCCGGGCATTTGATTTATCTTTCCCGCGCATCTTCTTTGCCGGCGGACGCCGGCCTTAAGCGACCGATCCTGGGGAAAGGAGCAAAAAATGGCTGCGGATAAGGTGCGCCTGGCCGCTGTCGGGCTGGGCTGGTGGGGCGGGATGCTGGCCGAGGCGGTCAAGCGGAGCGGCGAGGCGGAGGTCGTCACCTGCTTCGCCCGCAGCGCGGACGCCCGCAAGGCGTACGC
>JACPCT010000175.1 GCA_016184445.1 Candidatus Tectimicrobiota bacterium
GGGGCGGGCGGCGGCCACCTCGCCCCAGCCGGCGAAGCACTTCTTCAGGGCGGCGAAGGCGAGGTCGCGGTTGTGGTCGGTCGTGCTCTGGGAGAGGAGGGTCTGGATCAGGGCGTCCAGGATGTCCGCCCGGAGACGCCGGGGGGGGAGGCCGAAGCGCCTCCGCAGCTCATCGGCGAGGCGCCGCATGAGGCGGGGCTTGGATGAGGGCGGGGAGACGGTCGGCGGCACGCTGGACCCTTTGGACCTCTCGGGCCCCCGGAGCAGGTGCCGCCGGGGACGGCCCAAAGATGATGGGGAGAGGCGGAGCGGAACGGCGATCCGCGCGGCGCCCCGCCTCAGAAGCCCCCGCCCCGGGATGAACTCGCGGGAATGGCGGCGGGGCGCGCCCCGGCCTTCGGTTCTTCCTCCCCGGGGGTGGCGAACGCGAGGAGGGGAGACGCCGGCGGCGCGGGGCGCCAGTGGCGGAAGGCCTCGGCCATCCGCTGGAGGTTCTTGTAGCGGGCCGTCACCCTGCGGATGTAGCGATGGGTCTCGGGGTAGGGGGGGATCCCGCCGTAGCGCTCCACCTTGGTGGGGCCGGCATTGTAGGAGGCGAGGGCCAGGCGCAGGTCCCAGCTGTGCCGCTCCAGGAGAATCTGGAGGTAGCGGACGCCTCCCTCGATATTCTCGTGGATGTCGAAAGGATCGCGAAGGCCTAGGTGCTCGGCGGTTTCCTTGGTGATCTGCATGAGGCCCATGGCCCCCTTGAAGGAGGCCGCCCGCGCGTCGAACTGGCTTTCCTCCTGGATGACGGCCAGGACGAGGAGGGGGTCCACCCCGTGGAGGTTCGAATACTGGTGGACCAGCCAATAAACGTCGGGTTCGTTGCCCGGGTCGATCTTCGGGAAGGACGGGGGGGCCTCCTTGGCGGGGAGGAGGGGGAAGCCCAGGGAGGCCTCCACCGGCCGGCCCTCGGCGGAGGGCGGGGGGAAGGGGTTGAGGCCCACGCCGGATGCGATTAGGAGAAGGAAGGGCAGCGACGAGCCCAGGGCGGCGCTCCAGCGCAGCCTGGCCCAGGCGGCGGGCCGCAGGCGCCGCCGGAGGGGGGTCAGCTCGGCGAGGAGGATCGCCACGTAAAGCACCGAGAAGCCGATGAGGAGACACAACAGCAACACCATGGACGGGGTTCTCCCGTGGTCTGAGCCTGTGAATGGTGTTATCTCGGGCGATGAAAGATCGAGGCCGTGCCGGGCGGCGTGGACGATGCCGGGGAAGCCGGGCGGGCTCTCCTTCGTGCCAAGCGGGTCCAATTTTTTCCGCGGGAGGCCCCGTACCCCCTGCGGACAGGAGATACGATAGACAATGGCGGCTAAGCAGATCAACCCGGGTGAAGCCCGAAAATGGACGCGGAGCTTCATGTATTTATATATATTGTAGAATTTTTTCGAAATTTTCCAACATCTTGTGGGGATGCTCGCGTTCGATGGCCTCCCGGGAGGTGTATTCGCTGGGCACCACCCAGGCCTGGACCCCCGCCGCGCGGGCCGTGCGGACGTCGATTGCGGTGTCCCCGACCAGGGCCGCCTCCCCGGGCGGCACGCCCAGGGCCTCGAGGGCGGCGAGGGCCATGGCCGGGTCCGGCTTGGGGGGGAAGCCCTGGAGGTTGCCGTAGACCACCTTCATCCATTCGAGGAGGCCGAAGTGCTGGAGCTGGCGGACGCAGTAGTCATGGGACTTGTTCGTCACGCAGGCCATGAGGATCCCCCGGGCGGCCAGGGCCTCCAGGGTGGGTTTCACGCCGTCGAGGAGGCGGGTGCCGGTGAGGAAGTGGACCGCGTAGTGGGAGCGGTAGACGCGGGCGGCTTCCCCGGCCATGGCGCTCCCCCAGAGCTGGGCGAAGCGGTCCTCCAGGGTGGGGCCGATGGAGGCGCGGACCTCCTCCTCCGTCATCTCCGGCCTGCCCAGGTCCCGGCAGGTGAGGCGCAGGCAGCGGGCGATGCCCGGGTAGCTGTCCACCAGGGTGCCGTCGTGGTCGAACAAGATGGCGCGCACGGGCATGGGCGCGGGGTTCCCCCTTGGGCCGTCCGGAATGGGGGATCGTGCTATGATCGCCCCGGTCGCAAGCCGCCGAACCATACCACCGGCTGGAAGAAGATGGAACGCGAGACCGCCCTCATGCTGCCCCCCGACCCGCCCGGCCAGCGCCTGGACCCGGCCCGGGTGGACCTCAAGGGGATGGAGGAGGCCCAGCTCGCCGCCTTCTGTGGGGAGCTCGGCGAGCCCCCCTACCGGGGCCGCCAGCTCTTCGCCTGGATCTACGGGCGGGGGGAGTGCGGCTTCGGGAGGATGACGGACCTCTCCAAGGAGTTCCGCCGAAAGCTCTCGGAGCGGGCCCGGGTGGGCTTCCTCGCGCCCGCGCGGGCCGAGGAGGCCGGGGACGGCACCCGCAAGCACGCCTGGGAGCTGGCGGGCGGGGCGAGGGTCGAGAGCGTCAAGATCCCCATGCCCCGCGCCGGGGGGCCGGCGCGCTGGGCGCTCTGCCTCTCGACCCAGGCGGGCTGCGCCATGGGGTGCGCCTTCTGCCTGACGGGCCGGATGGGCCTGGTGCGGGACCTCTCGGCCGGGGAGATCGCCGAGCAGTTCCTGGCCGCCCGGCGGGAGCTTGGGCCGGAGGAGCGCTTCCACAACATCGTGTTCATGGGGATGGGGGAGCCGCTGGAGAACTTCGGGCCCTCGGCGGCGGCGGCCCGGATCCTCAGCCACCCGCGCGCGGGCGGGGTCACCGCCCGGCGGCTCACGGTCTCGACCGTGGGGATCGCCCCGCGGCTGGCCGAGTTCGCCCGGGCCGTCCCGGGGGTGGGGCTGGCGGTCTCCCTCCACGCGGCCGACGACGCCACGCGCGGCCGCCTCGTCCCCGTCAACCGCA
>JACPCT010000176.1 GCA_016184445.1 Candidatus Tectimicrobiota bacterium
GCAGAGGGAAGACGGAGTGGATGGCCCCGACCAGGTCCTGCAGGTGGGCCTGCTTGCGGAAGGGCCCATAGTAGGTACCCCCGTCCGCCTGGAGGCGGTTCACCGGATAGACGCGTGGGAAGCGGCTCCCCAGCCCGACCTTCAGGAATCCCGCCCCGGCCCCGGGGGAGGAGCCGTTCATCAAGTGGGCGTCCCGGGCGAGGCGTGCCGCGCGGAGGCTCATCCCCAGCTCGCTCTCGATGGTCTGCGCCTCGATCCTCCTCACCCCCCGCAGTCTTTGGGCGAAGCGGGCGGCGGAGCGGTTGCGGGGGAAAAGCAAATCCCGCACCGCGCGCTGGATGTCCGGCGCCCGGCCGGCGTACACCGTGCGATTCTTCTCGTCGAGCAGGCGGAACACCCCCCGCTCGGCAGGGAGCGCCTCCACCTCGGCCGGGTCGATGGAGATTCCCTCCGCCAGGGGAGGCGCCTCTTTCTGCGGGGCCTCCTGGCGGGCGAGCGTCTCCTCCAGCGTCTCCACCCCGAGGATCCGTAGCATCTGGAGCTGCCGCAGGAGGATTTCCGCCGTCACACGGGCGTCCCCCAGGGCTCGGTGGCGCTCCTCCACGCCGTCCGGCAGGCCCAGGTAGGCCGCCAGCTCGCCCAGATTGTAGCGCTCGGCTTGGGGGAGGAGCCGCTGAGCGAGCTTGAAGGTGCAGAGCACGGGCGGGTCGAACTCCCGCCCCAGGAACTCACCGGCGTAGTAGCGGACGAAGTGAAGGTCGAAGTTCGCGCAATGGGCCACGAACACGCAGTCCGAGACGAAGTCCAGGAAGCCCGGCATGACCTCCATCAGGTCCGGACAGTCGGCCACCATCGCGTCCGAGATCCCGGTGAGGCGCACCACGCTCCAGGGGATCTCGCGGCCCGGGTTCACCAAGGCGCTGAACTCACCGGCCAGCTTCCCGCCGCGCACCTTGACCGCGGCCAGCTCCGTGATCCGGTGTTGGGGAGGCCGCCCGCCGGTGGTCTCGATGTCCACCACGGCGAAGGTGACTTGGGGGAGGAAGCGCCCGGAGGGAAAGGACTCGGGAACCTTCCAGAATCCCTCTTCGTCACGGCTGGCCAGGGGACTGGCCTCGAGGAGAGGCTCGAGAATGGCCTGGGAGTGTCTTTCGCTCAGGCCGCCGGCCGCGAGGAGCAATTGGGCGAGGGCCGAATACGGAAGGGGCTTCCCTTCCTTGTCCTGCAGCCGATGCGTGCGGTGTGCCATAAGTGCGCGTTTCCCCTCGCCGGCCGCAGGGCCAGGGCGCCTTGGGGTAGGGCAGCGAAATCCTAGCAAAATCCGGGAAAGGTTTCAAAGGCCTCCGTTCGCTCCGCCCGGCCTTCCCGCCGGCTCATTTTCCCCCTTTCGCCCTTCTGGTATAACCACCTTCTGACCCGAGGCCGCGGCGCGAGGGAGCCCCCTTGTTCGGAAGCATAGGATTTCCAGAGCTGATGGTCATCTTCGTGGTGGCCCTCCTCGTCATCGGCCCCCAGCGCCTGCCCGAGGTGGCCCGGAGCCTGGGGCGCACCCTCCGGGAGCTCAAGCGGGCCACCACCGACCTCCAGAACACCTTTGACCTGGAGGAAGAGTTCGAGACCGAGCCCAAGGCGGGCCCATCCTCCACCGAGGAAGCCAAAACCGGCGAGCCGAAAGCGGAGGCCGCGGGCACCGAGGCCCCCAAGGAACCCGAGGAGAAAGCCAAGGGCCCTGAGACGGCCCAGGCCCCGGGGGTGGGCGGCGGAACCGCTCCCGCTCCGGCGGAGGCGGAGCCCCCCCGCGACGGAGGGAGCCGGCCGACGTGAGCCGAGACCAGACCATGCCGCTCACGGAGCACCTTTCCGAGCTCCGGAGCCGGATCATCGTCATCCTGTCCGCGATCGGGATCCTCTTCCTGATCACCTATTACTTCTCCCCTCATCTGCTGGCGCTCGCCCAGCGGCCCATCGGAAATCGCAAGCTCATCTTCCTCTCCCCGACCGAGGCGTTCTTCGCCCATCTCAAGGTGTCCTTCTATGTGGCCTTCTTCCTGAGCCTTCCGGTGACCTTTCACCAGGTGTGGCGGTTCTGCTCCCCGGGGCTCCTGGACACCGAGAGGCGCTACGTCGCGCCCTTCGTCACCGCCTCCACGATCTGCTTCACCCTCGGTGCCCTGTTCTGCTACTACATCGTCCTTCCCTTCGGGCTGGACTTCCTGCTGAGCTTCGGCTCCGCGACGCTCGAGCCCCAGATTTCGATCAGCTACTACATCTCCTTCGTGTTCCAGCTGATGCTGGCCTTCGGCCTCGTTTTCGAGGTGCCCATCCTCGTGGTGCTCCTCGTTCAGATTGGCGTCCTCTCGACCAAGACCCTCACCTCGAACCGGGGCTACGTCGTCATCGGCGCCTTCGTCATGGGCGCGGTACTGACCCCAACCCCCGACATGTTCAACCAGATCCTCCTCGCGGGTCCCCTGCTCGTCCTGTTCGAGATCAGCGTCGTCATCGGGCGGTTCATCGAGCGCCGCAAGGCGCGGCGGGCGGCCGAGGCGGAGGTCAAGAGCGGCGAGGAGGCTTCCTCATGACCCTCCCCGGCCCGCGCGCCTTTGCGGAGGATGCGGCGCAGAGCGTCCGGGCGTGAGGCCTCCGTGGCGGACGAGCGGGTCCACCTCCTGATCCGGGGCCGCGTCCAGGGCGTCTGGTTCCGGGCGAGCGCCCGCAAGGAGGCCCAGGCCCTCGGCCTCGCCGGCTGGGCGCGCAACCGCCCGGACGGCGCGGTTGAGATCGAAGCCGAAGGCCCGTCCGGCGCCCTCGACGCCCTCATCGCCTGGTGCCGGAAGGGCCCACCCCTGGCCCAGGTGGACGAAGTCCAAATCGAGCGCGGCAAGGCTTCGGGGGAGTTCCGGGGTGCTGCCGAACTCGACGGCCCGGAAATAGGCGCGGAAGGCATGGTAGTAGCGGAGGAAGTAGCCGACTCCCAGGCCGCTCAGCAAGAAGGGGATTCCAAGGCCCAGGGAATAGGCCGAGAGGAGGAGGACGCCCCGCCCGGCCGTCTGCTGGGTGCCCGCGAAGAGAAGGATGCTCCCCAGGATGGGCCCCACGCAGGGGGTCCACCCCGCGGCGAAGGTCACCCCGACGAGAAAGCTCCCGGCCCAGCCCGCCGGCTTGCTCCGGAGGTGGAACCGCCTCTCCCGCGAGAGCACCGGGACGAACACCGCCGCCATCGCGTAGAGAGCCAGCGCGACGGATACCCCGCCCAGGGTGGGAACCCCCGCGCGGATGCCCCCCAGCCCGGCGAGAAACAGCAGGCAGGCCGCCCCTCCCACCAGCCAATCCGGCCGGCGGGAGAGGCCGGACTGGAGCCGGAAGCCCAGGGCCCGGTCCCCGACATAGAGGCCGAACATGGTGATGACAACCCCGCCCGCGAGCCGGATGCCGTTCTGATACTCGAACAGCAGCTTCCCCGCGTAGGAGAAGCTCGCACCCAGGGCGACGAACACGGCGGAGAAGCCCGCGATGAAGAAGAGCGAGTTCAGCAGGACGAGGGAGCGGACGCCGGGCGCCATCTCCCGGGCCTGCATCTCCTCGTGCGTCAACCCCG
>JACPCT010000177.1 GCA_016184445.1 Candidatus Tectimicrobiota bacterium
GCCGACGCCATCTACCGCACGGTTCCCCTCCCGAAGCGCCAAGCCGCCTTCTTCGGCCTCTACCAAAAGACCCTGGCGTCTCTCCCCCACGTCAGACGGCTGGAAGCCTTGCTCATCGGGATAGAGGCGCACGGCTCTCTTCCCGCGAGCTGCGCCTTCTTCCGCGCCTTCAAGGGGGAAGAGGAAGGCGCCCAGCTCAGCGAGGGGCGGGACATGCTGGGCGTCCGCATCCGGACGGAAACTCTCCTGGACGAGGCGGCGTGCGCCTTTTTCCTCCGCCACGAGCTCACCCACATCCAGGACCTGCTGGACCCCTCCTTCCACCACGACCCCCGCTCCCCGCTCGCCCAGGAAACCCCTTCCGAAGAAAGCCTTCTCCGCGACCGCTACCGCACCCTCTGGGACCTCTCAGTGGACGGAAGGCTGGAACGGAGGGAGCAGCTCCCTCCGCGCATGCGCGAGAGGCGGGCCGCCGAGTTCCGCGCCCTGTTCCCGGCGCTGGAGGGAGAAAACGCAGGGAGCGCCATCGACGCGCTGTGGTCCGGCCCCCGGCCCTCCGACCCCGGGCTCCGCCGGATGGTGAAGGGCGTGCCGGAGCTGTGCGCCAGCCTCGGCATCCCCCTGCCAGCTCCCGCCGCCGCCAGCCGGCCCGCTCTCCGCCCGGGGGGCGCGCCCTGCTCCCTGTGCCGCTTCACCACCTTCGAGTGGGCCGACGCCAGCCCAGCGCTCACCAGGGCCGTGCGGGCCGACTACCCCGCCTGGACCCCCTCCCTGGGCCTCTGCACCCAGTGCGCGAACCGCTATCTCCTCGGGGCCCTGTTCGTCCCGGCGCCCCATCTGGATGACCGGACTCAAGCCGTATCCCTGACTGGAGGCTCACGCCGATGAACGTCTCCCGACGCCAGTTCCTGGCGGCCAGCAGCGCCGGACTCCTCGCATGGAGCGCCCGCGGCCTCTCCCTCGCCGCCTTGTCTCCCGTGACCGAGGTGGGCAACCCGCTCGACAGCTACCCCGACCGCAGCTGGGAGAAGGTCTACCGCGACCAGTACAAGTGGGACGGTTCCTTCACCTGGATCTGCTCGCCCAACTGCACCCACGAGTGCCGGATGCGGGCCTTCACCCGGAACGGCGTGGTCCTGCGGGCCGAGCAGAACTACGACCAGCACCGGATCGGCGACCTCTACGGCAACCAGGCCACCCACCACTGGAATCCCCGCGGCTGCCCCAACGGCTTCACCTTCCAGCGGCGCATGTACGGCCCCTACCGCGTCCGCTACCCCATGATCCGCCGCGGGTGGAAGCGCTGGGCGGACGACGGCTTCCCCGAGCTCAACCCCGCGAACGCCAAGAAATACGGCTTCGACGCCCGGGGGCAGGACACTTTCGTCCGCGTGAGCTGGGACCAGGCCTACACCTACGCCTGCAAGGGCTTCATCCACATCGCCACGGCCTACAGCGGCGAGGAAGGGCGCCAGCGCCTCCTCGCCCAGGGCTACGCCCCCGAAATGCTCACTCACGTGGACGGCGCCGGCACCCGCACCATGAAGTTCCGGGGCGGGATGGGCCTGCTCGGTGTCATCGGCAAGTACGGCATGTACCGCTTCGCCAACACCATGGCCCTCCTCGACACCCACGTGCGGAAAGTGGGCCCCGACAAGGCCATGGGCGGGCGCGTCTGGTCGAACTACACCTGGCACGGCGACCAGGCGCCCGGCCACCCCTTCGTGCACGGGCTCCAGACCTCCGACTGCGACTTCAACGACCTCCGCTTCACCAAGTTCCACCTCCACATCGGCAAGAACCTGGTCGAGAACAAGCGGCCGGACAGCCACTTCTTCATCGAGTGCATGGAGCGCGGGGCCAAGGTCGCCGTCGTGACGCCCGAGTACAGCCCCGCGGGCACCAAGGCCGACTACTGGGTGCCCGTGCGCCCGCAGTCGGACGCCGCCCTCCTCCTCGGCGTCACCAAGATCCTCATCGACCGCAAGTGGTACGACGAGAAGTTCGTCAAGGAGTTCACCGACTTCCCCCTCCTCGTCCGGACGGACACCCTGAAGAGGCTCCACCCCCAGGACGTGATCCCCGGCTACAAGAACCAGGACATCACCCAGGGGCCCTCCTTCAAGATCCACGGCCTCACCCCCCATCTCCGCGAGGCGGCCGGCGACTTCATGGTGTGGGACAGGAGGACGAACCGCCCCGTCCCCATCACCCGGGACGACGTGGGGAAGAGCTTCGTGAAGAAGGGGCTGGATCCGGCTCTCGAGGGCAAGTTCCAGGTCCAGACGGTGGACGGCCGGCCGATCGAGGTCATGCCCCTCTTCGAGATGTACAAGACCCACCACCTCAAGGACTACGACCTCGACACCGTCCACGAGATCACCCAGGCGCCCAAGGCGCTCATCGAGCAGATCGCGAAGGACATCGCCACCATCAAGCCCGCCGCCATCCACGTGGGCGAGGGGATCAACCACTGGTTCCACGCCACCCTCATCAACCGCGCCACCTACCTCCCCCTCATCCTGACCGGCAACATCGGCAAGCCCGGCGCGGGCTCCCACACCTGGGCGGGCAACTATAAAGCGGCCCTCTTCCAGGGCTCCACCTGGACCGGCCCCGGCTTCAAGGGCTGGGTGGCCGAGGACCCCTTCGAGATGAACCTCGATCCCAACGCCGACGGCAAGGACATCCACGCCCACGGCTACACCAAGGACGAGGAGCCCGCCTACTGGAACTACGGCGACAAGCCCCTCGTCGTGGACACCCCCAAGTACGGCCGCAAGGTGTTCACGGGCAAAACCCACATGCCCTCCCCCACGAAGGCGCTCTGGTTCACGAACGTGAACCTCTTCAACAACGCCAAGTGGCTCTACGAGATGCTCAAGAACGTGAACCCGCAGGTG
>JACPCT010000178.1 GCA_016184445.1 Candidatus Tectimicrobiota bacterium
CCGCCGCGAAGAAGAAGGGCCTCATCCTCGTCGAGATGAGCACCATGTACCCGAGCTGGTCGGCCGGGCTGGCCGAGAAGCTGCGCGCCCAGGGGATCGAGATGCTCGACGCCCCCATCTCGGGCTCCCACCCCAAGGTGGACAACCGCACCATCTCCATCATGGTCGGGGGGAAGAAGGAGGTGTTCGACCGGGTCCATCCCATCCTCAAGCCGCTGGCCGTGAGCGTGGACTACACCGGGCCGAACGGCACCGGGGCCACCATGAAGGTCGTCACCAACCTCTTCGTGAATTCCGCCCTGGCGCTCCTGTGCGAGACCATCCTCCTCGGGGAGCGTTGCGGCCTCTCCCACGAGACGATGATGACCTGCCTCTCCAAGGGTTCGGTGCGGGGAGCCATGCTCGAGCAGACAGCCCCCCGGATCTTCGCCCGGGACTTCGCCCCGCGCGGCGCGGTCGAGATCTTCGTCAAGGACATGGGCATGGCCATCAAGCTGGCCAAGGAGAAGGGCTTCGAGCTTCAGGTCGTGAAGGCGGCCTGGGAGATGTTCATGCGGGCCGAGGCCGCGGGCTGGGCCAAGGACGACGCCACCCGCGTCGTCGAGGTCTACGAGGGCAAGGATCGCAAGGCCTAGCAGCGGTCCGGGCATCACAAAGGAGAGGGGAAAACCGTGACCGCAGCGAGCGCCGAAGAAAGCATCCTGGCGAGCGTCAATGCGGATTCCGTCGTAGGGATGACGCGCGAGCTGGTGCGCCGGCCGAGCGTCAACCCGCCGGGCGACTACGCGGCGGTGGCGGACTGCGCCGAGGCCGTGATGCGCGAAGCCGGGCTCGTGGACATCACGCGGTGCATCGGCGAGCCGGGCCGCCCGAACATCATCGGCCGGCTGCCGGGGGCGGGCGGGGAGCCGGCCTTCTGCCTCTCCTCCCACATGGACGTGGTGGACCCGGGCGATCCCTCCGCCTGGCGCTTTCCTCCTTTCGAGGCCCGGGTCGAGGATGGGGTCCTGTGGGGGCGGGGCTCGGCGGACTCCAAGGGGATGCTCGCCGGGATGCTGGAGGCGGTCCGGGCCATCTGCGCCTCGGGCGTCCGGCTCAAGGGCGATCTCTACCTGGTCGCGGCCGTGGACGACGAGACGGCGGGGAGGTACGGGCTGCGCTACCCCTTCGAGAAGGGGCTCGTACCCGCCCGCTCGGCTATCCTGGGCGAGGCGACTAACTTCGACGTCCCCCACGTGTTCAAGGGGCGCATCTGGTTCGAGCTCGACGTCATGGGCAAGGCCAGTCACGGCGCCTTCCCCGAGGACGGGGTGAACGCCATCGTCAAGGCCTGCAAGGTGATCCAGGCAATCCGGGAAATCCCGCTGCCCGGCCACCCGCGCCTGGGCAAGGACACCATCAGCGTCGGGACCATCCGGGGCGGGAAGACCGTCAACGTCGGGGCGGAGCTGTGCACCCCCGCTTTCGACATCCGCTGGTGGCCCCCCCTCACGAGCCGGGACATCCGCGCGAAGGTGCGGGAGGCGGCGGAGCGGGTGGCCCTCAAGGACGGGGATTTCCGCGTGGGCGAGGTCCACGCCAGCGAGGAGCGGGACCCGCTCGAGTTCCCGGAGGGCTCCGGCCTGATCCAAGCGGTCCGCGCTGCCTGCCGCGCGGTGCGGGGGAAGGAATCCGGCCTCATCGGGTGGTACTCGAGCGGCGAGATCTTTCACATGTTCCGGAACGGGAACATCGGCTCGGGCGCCCTCTTCGGCCCGGGCGAGCCCTGGCAAGCCCACGCCATCGACGAGCACATCCCGCTGAAGGACCTGGAGGACGGCGCGAAGGTCTACGCCCTCATCGCCCTCGCCATGTGCGGGGGGGCGGCGTGACCGCCCGCGCCCCCTCCCTTCGGCTGGCGCCGCCGTCCGGCCCTGAACAAAAACCGCCCGCCCGGGCATCGCTCCCTTCGCCGCCCGCGCAGGGCCGCGGCCCTGCGCGGGCGGCGAAGAATCCCCATCCTCTATTTCTGCTGTGTCGTCGCCGGCACGCTCTCCATGCCGGCCTTCCGGAGGGCGCCCCTGGCCGTCTGCACGCAATCGAGGTATTGGAAGGCCTTCAATTGACCCTCCGCCTTGGCCATGGAATCCTCGAATTCACGGCGTTTCGTCCCGTCTTCGATGGCGCCGACGATTCCCTTCATCCGCGAGACGAACTCCGCGCATGACTGGGCCGAAACGAAGGGAACACCCCAGGCACCGATCGCGGAAACGAGGATCACACCTGCCAGCAGATTCTTCATCTTGAATTCCTCCATCCGGCGGCAAAGTAATGCTCCGGAACGGTCCGGAGCAGACACTCTCCCGTCGCCGACACGGCTGCCCTCTCGGGCAACCGCACCGGCTTCTGGTCCAGAAACGATAATATGGAGGGTCCGGGCGTGCCGAAGAAGGTGAGGAGGATGCGGGGCCGTCCACTCCCCTTGCATCCCCTTTCCTGCATGATGCCCATCGGAAAACCCGCCCACGCCCCCGCAGAGATGGCCCCCTCAGCCCACTACCCAACAAGAGAGCAAGCGACCAAGAATATATAATTCGTCCTTCATGATTTCCAGAGGTGGGGAAAAAAAAATTTCGGTGGGCGAAACCCGCGCGAAAGGCGCGGCCGTGCCCTGAGGAGGTTACCGGCGGCCTTCAGCGTGCGGTCCGGTCACGGCCTTCCCAAGCGCTCGGAGGAACCCCGGGCGCCCGGAAATCTTCTGCTCGCCGGCTGGCCCGGCGGAAAAGCGGCTGGCGGGGACGAAGGAGGTCACGGAAAATCTGGAGCCGACGGGGGGACTCGAACCCCCGACCTGCTGATTACGAATCAGCTGCTCTACCGGCTGAGCTACGTCGGCACGGTGCGCCTGCCGGGCGCTCCTTGGCGCCATCGTTGTGCAAGGGTTCCCGTCACGAGCCAAGAAACTGACCCCTGCCCCGGGAGACACTGCCCGCTTGCCGGGAAACTCGGCTTGTCCTAGTTTCAGAACACCCAGTCCAAAATTTGGAGCCTGCCCTTCCAGGGGCTGAAATCAGGATCTCTTCTGCTAATCTAAAAGACATGATTTCAATAAGTTACTAAAACATCCCGTCTCGCCGTCCGGGAACGGAAATTGAATATCTTCTTTGACGATCGTTCCGAGGGACGGAGCGCCCGCCATGGGGTTCTCCCGGAGGAACCTTCTCGCGCGGCGGCGCTTGCGCGCGCCCGGCGCCAGCTCCCGCCGACTTTGGAGGAACAGTGATGCGCCTCAGCGTGGCCAGCAACTATGACCCCCGGCTCATCGATGAGCTCGCCTCTTACCCCGTGGAGGAGGTCTACGGAAAGTTGCCGGCGGACTGCATGGGAGGCGGCCGGGCCAGCTACATGCTGGGGCCCTTGTCGGAAAAAACGCTGGCCGGGCACGCCACGCACGTCCGCCGCGCCGGGATGCGCTTCAACTACCTGCTGAACGCAGCCTGCTGGGACAACCGGGAGACCACCCGCAAGGGACAGCGGGAGCTGAGGGAGCTGCTCGACTGGATCGCATCCATCGGGGTGGAAGCGGTCACGATCTCAATCCCGTCCATCTTGAGTGTGGTGAAGGCCAGCTACCCAACGCTCAA
>JACPCT010000179.1 GCA_016184445.1 Candidatus Tectimicrobiota bacterium
GCCTACCTTCAGGTGGCGCCGCTGGGTGCACTCAGCCGCGATCTTGGCCACGGTGGTCGTCTTCCCGGCGCCGGTGGGCCCGATGAAGCTCGCCACCGCGGGCCCGGTCTCCTCGGGCCCGCGGGCACGGACGGGCCCGCCCGCCTCGAACAAGAAGGTAAGGAGGCCCGCCACCCGCTCGCGCAGCGGCTCGACTGACTCCTTCTCCGAGAGGGAGAGGCTGCCCGCCACCTGGAGGATGAGCTCCCGCGCCGTCTCCTCCCTCAGCCCGCTCCCGACCAGCTCGGCGTAGACGGGGGAGACGATGGCCGCCGAGAGGCCATTCACCTGCCCCGCGGCGGGCGCCGCCTTTTGCTCCCGGAGGCGCGAGATGGATGCCTTCGGAGCCGGGGCCACTGCCTTTCTATTGGCCCCGCTGGCCGCCGGGGAGCTGTCCGGCACATTCTCGCCCCACTCCGCGGCTTCCACCTCGAAGTGATCCCCCTCCTCCCCTCCCCGCACCCGCCGGGTGGAGAAGATGACGGCCTCAGGGCCGAGGGACTCTCTCACCTTGGCGAGCGTTTCTCGCAAATCTTTGCCACGGAACAGGTGTCTTTTCATGCCAACCTCACGCTTCCGAGACTCTGGATACGGACACCCGGAGCGATCTCATTGTGGCTGAGGATCGCCAGCTGCGGGATGAACCGCTCGATGAACTTCCTCAGATGACCCCGGATGGCCGGCGAGGCCAAGAGGACCGGGGACGTGCTGGACGTCTCGAACCGCTCCATCTGCCCCTGGATGCCGCGCAGGAGGCGGTCGGCCAGGGCGGGGTCGAGGGCCAGGTAGCTGCCGTGCTCGGTGTGCTGGAGGGAGCTCACCACCGAGCGCTCGACCTCGGGGTCGAGGGTGATGACGCTGATCGCCCCCGTGTCGCCCGCGTGCTGGGAGGTGAGACCCCGCGCAAGGCGGCTGCGTACGTACTCGGTTAGGACGTCGGCGTCCTGGGAGATGACGGCGTAGTCCGCGAGCGCCTCGAGGATGGTCACCATGTCGCGGATGGTCACGCCCTCGCGGACGAGGTTCTGGAGCGTCTTCTGCACCTTCCCCAGGGAGAGGAGGTTGGGCACCAGCTCCTCCACCACCTTGCCGTGGGTCTGCCCCACCTTCTCCAGGAGCCGCTGCACCTCGCTGCGGGTGAGGAGCTCGTGGCCGTGCTTCTTGAGCACCTCGGTGAGGTGGGTGGCCACCACCGTGGCGGGCTCCACCACCGTGTAGCCCGCGATCTGGGCCCGCTCCTTGTTGGCCGGCGTGATCCAGATGGCCGGCAGGCCGAAGGCGGGCTCCGTGGTGGGGATGCCGGGCACCGGGCTCTCGACGGCGCCGGTGTCCATGGCCATGAAGTGGTCCATCATGATCTCGCCGCGGGCCACGTCCACCCCCTTGAGGAGGATGGCGTACTCGCCCGGCTTGAGCTGGAGGTTGTCGCGGATGTGCAGCGGCGGCACCACCAGTCCCACGTCGTGGGCGAATTGCCGGCGGATGGAGCGGATGCGGTCCAGCAGCTCGCCGTTCTGCCTCGCGTCCACCAGGGGGATGAGGCTGTAGCCCACGTCCAGCTCCATCAGGTCCACCTGCAAGAGGGCGTCCACGTTCTCGGGCGCGGGGACGGCCGGCTGGGCGGCCTTGACGGCAATCTCCTCCTCCTGGCGCTGGATCTCGGCCTGCTTCGACTGGTTGAGGTAGTAGGCCATCCCCCCCGTCAGGGCCGCGAGCAGGAAGAAGGGGAACTGCGGAAGGCCGGGGAACATCCCCAGGACGAACAAGAGCCCCGAGGCCACGCCGATGGCGCGCGTGTGGCTGAGCAGCTGGGTGGTCATGGTGGCGCCTAGGTGGCTTGACTCGCCCGAGCGCGTCACCACGATGCCCGCCGCCGTCGAGATGAGGAGGGCCGGGATCTGGGCCACGAGCCCGTCGCCCACCGTCAGGATGGCGTAGGTGGCCGCCGCCCGGGCGAGGGGCATCCCCAGCTGGAAGACTCCGATGGCCAGGCCGCCCAGGAGGTTGATGAATGTGATGATGAGGCCCGCGATGGCGTCGCCGCGGACGAACTTGCTCGCGCCGTCCATCGCGCCGAAGAAGTCCGCCTCCCGGCTGATCTGGACCCGGCGGCGGCGGGCGTCGGCCTCGTTGATCAGGCCCGCGTTCAGGTCGGCGTCGATGGCCATCTGCTTGCCAGGGATGGCGTCCAGGGTGAAGCGGGCGGCCACCTCGGCCACGCGCCCGGCGCCCTTCGTGATGACCACGAAATTGATGACCACCAGGATGAGGAAGACGACCAGGCCGACGACGTAGTTGCCCCCGACGACGAAGTTGCCGAATGCCTGGATCACCTGCCCCGCCGCGCCCGGCCCCTCGTTCCCCTGTGTCAGGATGAGGCGGGTCGAGGCCACGTTGAGGGAGAGGCGGAAGAGCGTCGTCACGAGCAGGAGCGTGGGGAAGACGCTGAACTCCAAAGGCTCCGTCGTATAGAGGGAGACCAGGAGCACCACGAGGCCGAAGGTGATGCTGAACGAGAGAAGGGCATCCATCATCGCCGGCGGGACGGGGATGACCATGACGACCAGGATCCCCACGATCCCAAGCGCCATGGCGATGTCGCTGTTCCGCGTCAGCCTTGCGATTCCCGCCGCTTCGTTCATGCTTCCCTCTCCCTATGGGCGGTTTAGGCCGCCCCGCGCCTGCCCGGCGGCTACGCCGCCTCTCTCTTGAGCGTGTAGACGTAGGCCAGGATCTCGGCCACCGCCTTGTAGAACTCCGCCGGAATGGCCTGGCCGATCTGGACGGCGCGGAGGAGGCCGCGGGCCAGGGGCTTGTTCTCGACGAGGGGAACCCCGCTTTCCATCATGCGCCGCCGGCTGATGTCGCGCTGCACCTGGCGGATGCGCGCCTTCACCAGGGGGTCGCCCTCGCGCTGCTTGTACTCCTGCTTCACCTCGTCCTTGCTCATCATGATGCTGCGCTCGAAGGTGTAGCGCTGGAAGGCGTAGTCCACCGCGGCCAGGAAGATCAGGACGACCGTCGAGCGCAGGATGATCTTCAGGGCGAAGGCGAGGAGGAACGCCAGGACCGCCGCGGGGGGCATCTGCGAGAGCTTCGGGAGCTCGGGCCAGGCCTCGGACAAGGTCAGGTAGCCCACGTACCCCACCAGGGCCACCTTCCCCAGCGATTTGAACAGGTCCATCCAGCCCTGCTTCCCCACCAGGCGCTTTAACCCCTCGTAGGGGTTCATGCGGCTCATCTTGGGCACGAGGACCTCGGGCGAGAAGAGAAGCCCGAACTGGATGACGTGCGCGAAAACCCCGAACACCGCGACGAAGCCCAGCAGGGGCACGAGGGCCCAGCCGGCCCCCTGCGCCGCGGCGACGAGGAGGGCGAGGAGGTCCTCCTCGGAATCTATCCGGACCGAGGCCGCCCGGAAGAAATGCCGCGCCGTGTGGGCGATGGCGCTGCCGGTGCTTCCCACGAAGAAATGGAAATACACGACGGCGGCCACGAGGACGGCCACCGAGGTGACCTCGCGGCTCTTGGCCACCTGGCCCTTCTCGCGGACCTCCTCCCGCCTCCGCTGGGTCGCTGGCTCTGTCCTGTCGTCCTGATCGGCGGGCATCGCCCTCTCCTAGAAGGACCGCACGAGGCGGAGGATGCTCCCTCCCATCGCGGCGAAGACCTGCCCGTAGAGCAGGCCCATCATCGAGATCGAGAAGAACAGCACCCCGAAACCCACCGCGATCTGGACCGAGATGCCCACGATGAAAATGTTCATCTGGGGGACGGTCCGGGCCACGATGCCCAGCGCCAGGCTCGTCAGCAGGAGCACCACCGTGGCAGGCGCGGCGAACTGGACCGCGATGATGAACACCTCGCGCGACACCCGGAGGAACAGCAGGTAGAGGTCCTCGCTCGGGTGGAACCCCATCAGGGAGACGCGCCCGAAGCTGTCCGAGATCGCGCGCAAGAAGTAGTAGTGGGCGTCCACCGCCAGGAAGACGAGGGCCGTGAACGCGCTCTGGAACTGCGCGAGCAGGGCCGTGTGGGCCTGCGTGGAGGGGTCCACCGTCGTGGCGATGCCGAACCCCATCTGAAAGCCCACGGCCTCGGCCCCCATCTCCATGGCCGCGAGGAACAGGCGCGCCAGGAGGCCGACCGCCAGGCCCAGCATCAGCTCCCCCAGGGCCAGCCCGGCGAGCTGGTAGAAGGGCACCTC
>JACPCT010000180.1 GCA_016184445.1 Candidatus Tectimicrobiota bacterium
CGGGGGCGACGCGGAGCGGGCCCTCCTCTCCGGGTCCGGCCGGGAGCCAGGCGGCTGGTTCCCTCAAGCCCATGTCGTGGTAGCGCCCATCCTCCCCCAAGAGGCGGAAGCAATGGCCGCACTGCTTGGTCCAGAGGGCGATCTTCTGGCCGTTTCCGTTCATGTCCTCTCCCCAGGCTGCCGGATTCCCGATGAAAATGGCTCTTCCACGAGGGAGGAGCCAGAGCAACTCCCATGCCAGCCCGGCGAGGCCCGGGCGGGCGGCGCCAGCCGGTGATTCGTGAGGTCCGGATCCATTCCCCGTCAGCGATTCAGGGGAAAACCGGACATGAGACCGTCAATAAATTGGCGGCAGCAGCCTCGCCGCGGGGGCTTCCCCGGGAAGCCTGGGAGGGTGCGGGGGGCCTAGAAACGCTCGCCGGGGGGCGGGGCCGGCGGCCCGCCCTCCCCTCCCGGCCCGGCGGGGGGCTCGGGGGGGGCCACGGGGGGAAGCAGGGGCCTGAGCTTGAAGAAGTGGCGGTGCATCACGGGGTGGCGGGGGGTGAAGTCCTCGTCGCTGCGGTCCTGCTCCAGGGCGGTCCTGAGGACGTTGAGCTTGGCGTCCAGGTCGTCGGCGTAGTGGAGGAGGAGGGCCTCGGGCGTCATGGGCACCTTGACCGTCCCCCACTCGGGCTGGCCCTGGTGGGAGAGGATGAGGTGCTCCAGGTGGAGGAGGAACTCCGCGGGCACGTTGCCGAGCCTTTGTGCGTGCGCGCGCACGATGTCCCGCCCCAGGACGAGGTGGCCGAGGAGGCGGCCCTCGGGCGTGTAGTGGGTGCCGGCCACGGGGGAGAGCTCGTCGAGCTTGCCCACGTCGTGGAGGATGGCGCCGGCCACCAGGAGGTCGCGCGAGACCTCGTACTTGGAGGCGAGGTAGATGCAGGTCTTGGTGACCGAGAGGGTGTGCTCGAGGAGCCCCCCCAGGTAGGGGTGGTGGATGCGCTGGGAGGCGGGCCAGGCCCGGAGGCGCTCGGCGCATTCGTCGAGCACGGAGAGGAGCAGGGCGGCCACGAGCGGGTGGCAGCTCTGGGCGATGCGGCGGAACTCCTCCCACATGAGGCCGACGTCGTAGGCGGTGGACTGGACGCAGTCCTCCTCCCGGAAGCCGGCCTCCCGGTCGGCGTCGCCGACCCGGCGGATGCGCTCGACCCTGAGCTGGAGCGCGCCCTGGAAGTCCTCCGCCCCGGCCCGCACCTTGACGAAGTCCCCCCGCTCCACCGGGCCCTCCACCACCTTGTCCGAGATGTCCCACACCTTGGCGGGCAGGCACCCCGTCCGGTCCTCGAGCTGGAGGTCGAGGTAGGGCTTCCCGAAGCGGTTCTGGCGCTCCTGGATCTCGCGGATGCGGAAGAAGCCGTCGAACCTCTCCCCGCGCTTCACCTCGGCGGCCCGCGCCATGGACCCCTCCCCGCGGTGCAGGATTCCCCCGGGCGGCCCGGTGCAGGGAACATCCAACACCCGGGCGGGGGCGTCAACCGGAGGAGGGGCGGGGCGGGAAGGGGCTTGCCTTAATTAATTCATATGATATATATTATGGCCAGTATCGCCTCCCGCCGCCCGGGAAGCCCCGATGGCCCTCCTCCTGCTCCTCCTGCTGCTGCTCCCCCCCTCCCCCGCCCGGGCCGGCTGGCCGGGCGAGGTGACGCGGGTCCGCCGGGTGATCGACGGGGACACGGTGGTGACCGGGGAGGGCCTGCGGGTGCGCTACCTGGGGATCGACGCGCCGGAGGTGCACCACCCCCGGAAGCCGCCCGGCTGCCTGGGGCCGGAGGCGGCGGCCCTCAACCGGCGCCTCGTGGAGGGGCGGGCCGTGCTCCTGGTGCGGGACGCCCGGGACACGGACCGCTACGGGCGCAGGCTGCGCTACGTCCACCTGCTGGACGGGGCGGGCCGCCCCGCGCTCTTCGTGAACGCCCACTTGGTCCGGCTGGGCCTGGCCCGGGCCTGGCTCTACCGCTCGGACCAGGGGGAGCGGGTGCGCATCCTCGCGGCCGAGGCGGAGGCGAGGCGCCGGGAGAGGGGCATCTGGGGGGCGGCCTGCCGGGGGGCTAGGGCTGGCCCGAGGCCGTCCCGCCGGGCTTCAGCTCGCGCCGCTCCTTCCGCGCCTGATTGACCAGGTCGCGGTTCTTGCGCTGGCGCTCGTCCAGGGAGGGGGCCTGCCGGTAGCGGACCTCGTTGGGGATGTCCTTGCGGGGCAGAATCCGGGGGGGGATCTGCTTCTCCTGCCCCCAGGCGGGGGCCGCGGCCCCGAGCGCCAGGGCGGCGGCCAGGGCCGCCCAGGCGGCGCGCCGGCGGTGACTATTGGCCTTCCGCATGTCCGCCTCCTCCTCCCGGCGAAGTTCCTCCCCCTGCGCCCGTGCAGGAGGCGTGCCAGGGAGATTGATTTGTAACCTATTGAAATATATGGTTATATTTGACATGTCCCGCCCGGGCCGCTGGCCGGGCCGGGGGGATCTTTCCACGGGGGGCAATTTTCTCCCTCCCCAAGGGCTCCCCTCCCCCGTTGAAGGCGTCCGAAAAGGGGTTTAAGTAGGGAGGCGGCGGGGAAAGGAGCGCGGGCGATGAAAGCATGGCTGCGGATGGGAGGTCTGGCCCTCCTGCGGGGGCTCGCCCCGGCGGCCCGGACGGCCCCTGCGGCCGAGGAGCCGGCGAAGCGGCTCCGGGCCCAGGTGGTGAAGGTCTACGACGGGTCGAGCTTCCTCGTCAGCCCCGGGATGCGCGCCACCCTCTCCGGGGTCGCCGCCCCGGCCATGGGCACGGCCATCTCCTGCCTGACCGCCGCCCTCCTCCTCCCGGGGTTCTGGAAGTATTTGCCGCGGATGGAGGGGGTCCGCCTCGA
>JACPCT010000194.1 GCA_016184445.1 Candidatus Tectimicrobiota bacterium
CGGTGGACGGGAAGGGCGCCCCCGGCTCCCCCGTCCACAACCTCCTCCTCCCGGCGGGGGTAGTCCTGCTGGAAGGCCTCGACCTCTCCCAGGCCCCGCCGGGGGACTACGAGCTCATCGCGCTGCCCGCCCTCTTCTGGGGCCGGGACGGCGCCCCTGCCCGGGCGGTGCTGCGGACCTCCCAACCCGCCTCCTCCGGTTGAGCCCCCGCCCCTTTGGGGCTATCCTCCCCCGGTCCCTGCAGCGAAGCCCATCCCCCGGAGGAGGCCCCGGATGGACAGATCCAAGGAGCAGCGCGCCGCCGTCCAGCGCATCTACAACCGGGACTCGGACTACTACATCACCAGCGCCCCCCACGCGCGGAGTAACTCGCTCACCCGGGCCTTCGAGGTGTTGGCCCCCCGGGGCGGCCTCCTCCTCGACGTGGCGACCGGGGCGGGCCACACCGCCTTTAAGATGGCCGAGGGCTGCCGCAAGGTGATCGCGAGCGACCTCACCCGGGGCATGATCGCCTCCGCCCGCAAGCTGGCCGCCGAGAAGAAGGTCGGGAACGCCCTCTTCCTCCGGGCGGACTCCGAGAACCTGGGCTTCCGGGACGGCGCGCTCGACTACGTCTCGGTGCGCATCGCCCCCCACCACTTCGCCGACGTGGGGCGGTTCCTGCGCGAAGCGGCCCGCGTCCTCAAGCCGGGCGGGAAGCTCATCTACGTGGACAACGTGGCTCCCGAGGAGCCCCGCGAGGCGGCCGCCTACAACCACTTCGAGAAGGTGCGCGACCCTAGCCACAACCGCTGCGACCCGGTGCCCGTCCTCATCGAGATGATGGAGGGGGCGGGCCTGCGCATCCTCCACTGCGAGATGGTGCGCAAAAAGATGGTCCTGGACGAGTGGACGAACCGGCCCCACCTCGACGCCGGGACGAAGCGGGAGCTGCGCGCCTTCCTCGAGGGCGCCTCCCCCGCCATCCGGTACTGGCTCGCCCCCCGCGAGGAGGAGGGCCGGTTCGTCTTCGACGAGGTCGAGGCCGTCATCCTCGCCCAGCGCCCCTGAGCCGATGGACGAGCGGGACCGGCTCCGCCGCCTGGCGGCGCTCGACCGCCGCCACCTCTGGCATCCCTTCACCCCGATGGACGAGTGGGAGCGGGAGGACCCGCCCCTCATCGTCGAGCGCGCGGAGGGCGCCTGGCTCATCGGCGTGGAGGGCCGCCGCTACCTGGACGGGGTCTCCTCCCTCTGGGTGAACCTCCACGGCCACCGCCGGGAGGAGATCGACCGGGCCGTCCGCGATCAGCTCGGCCGGGTCGCCCACTCCACCCAGCTCGGCATGGGCCACCCCGCCCCCATCGAGCTGGCGGAGCGGCTGGCCCGCATCGCCCCCCCGGGCCTAACCCGCGTCTTCTACTCCGACAGCGGGGCCACCGCGGTCGAGGTGGCCCTCAAGATGGCCTTCCAGTACCAGATCCAGCGCGCCACCGCGCGCCCGGAGAAGCGGCGCTTCCTGGCCCTCAACCTCGCCTACCACGGGGACACCCTGGGGGCGGTGAGCGCGGGGGGGATCGATCTCTTCCACCAGGTCTTCGAGCCCCTCCTCTTCTCCGTCCTGCGCGCCGAGGCCCCCTACTGCCTCCGCTGCCCGAGGGGGGCCTCGAAGCCCCCCTGCCCCGTCTGCTCCGGCGAGGAGGCGAAGGCCCACATCCTCGCCCGCGCCGGGGAGCTGGCCGCCGTCATCGTGGAACCCATGGTGCAGGGGGCGGCCGGGATGATCGTCCAGCGGCCCGAGTTCCTCCGGAAGATCCGCGAGGCCTGCGACGCGGGGGACGTGCTCTTGATCGCCGACGAGGTGGCGACCGGCTTCGGGCGGACGGGCCGGATGTTCGCCTGCGAGCACGCGGGGGTCGCGCCGGACATCCTCTGCCTGGCCAAGGGCATCACGGGTGGCTATCTGCCGCTCGCGGCCACGCTCGCGGCGGAGAGAATCTTCGACGCCTTCCGGGGGGCGCCCGAGCGGGACCGCACCTTCTTCCACGGCCACTCCTACACCGGGAACCCGCTCGGCTGCGCGGCCGCCCTCGCCAGCCTCGACGTCTTCGAGAAGGACCGGACGCTCGACGCCCTCCAGCCCAAGATCGCCCGCCTCTGGCGGGAGCTCGGCGCCCTGCGCGATCTCCCGCACGTCGCCGAGGCGCGGGGGCTGGGCTTCATGGCGGGGATCGAGCTCGTGAAGGAGAAGGCGGCCAAGACCCCCTTCGACCCGGCGCTCCGCATGGGGCGGCGGGTCGGCCTCGCGGCGCGCAAGAGAGGCCTCGCCATCCGCCCCCTGGGGGACGTGGTGGTGCTCATGCCGCCCTACTGCGTCACGGAAGACGAGATCGCCTGGATGGTGGGGGTGGTGCGGGAGAGTATCGAGGAGGCGGCGGGCACCGCCTAAGGCTTCGCGGGCGCTTGCGGCGGAGCCTCCGCCGGCTTGGCGGGCTGCTGCGCGCCCGGAGCGGGCTGTCCGGGCGCGGGGGCGGCGTCCTCCTTCGCCACCAGGTCCTCCCGGAGCCTCAGGGGCTCGTAGAGGGAGAGCGCCCCGGCGAGGGTCTCGGCTTCCTGCCCCTCGATCAGGATCCGCACCTGCCGGAGGTCCTTGAAGTTGTGGAGCACCGTGTTGGCCACGGCGTAGGCCGTGAGGTACTCGCTCCAGGCCCCGCCAGGGTGGCCCGCCCGGAAGGCGCGGTCGAAGTCCACGTAGAGGGTGCCGTCCGGCCCGGGCACGGCGGCGCGCAGCCGGGCGCCCGCGGGGGCGGCGGGGGCGTAGCCGGGCCGCTTGGGGCCCTCCAGGAGGGCGGCCAGGACGTTCCGCACCGTCTGGACGGGCTCCTTCCCCTGCTCC
>JACPCT010000195.1 GCA_016184445.1 Candidatus Tectimicrobiota bacterium
CCCCTACATCTGCGGCACCGACATCGGCGGGGAGGTGGAGGCCGCCGGCGAGGGGGTGAAGGGCTTCGCCAAGGGGGACCGCGTCTGGGGCCGCACGGCCAGCGGCGCCTACGCCGAGAAGGCGCTGCTCGCGGCCGCCGAGACGGGGCGCCTGCCGAAGGCCATGTCCTTCGCCGAGGGGGCCTCGCTCGCGATCCCCCTGCTCACGGCCTGGAACGCCCTGGTGATCAAGGCCGAGGCCCAGCCGGGGGACACCGTGCTCGTCCAGGGCGGGGCGGGGGGGGTGGGCCACATGGCCATCCAGCTCGCCCGGCGGATGGGCTGCCGGGTGCTGGCCACCGCGAGCTCCGACGAGAAGGCCGACCTCTGCCGCCAGCTGGGGGCCGAGGCGGTGATCAACTACCGGAAGGAGGACGTGGCCGCGCGCGTCATGGAGCTGACCGGGGGGCGGGGCGTGGACGCGGTGGTGGAGACGGTGGCCGCCGAGAACCTGGCCACCTCCGTCGGCCTCACCTGCGTCAACGGGAAGGTCGTCATCGTCGGCAACGGCACCGGAAAGGGGGGCCAAGGGGTCTTCAGCCTGCGGGACGCCATGGGCCGGGACGCGCGCATCATCACGCTGGCCTCGGGCTTCCTCAAGCCGCGCCTGCCCGAGATCCTGCGGCGGCTCGACCCGATCCTGGCCTCGGGCGGCATCCGCGCCCACATCGGCAGGGAGCTGCCCCTCGGCGAGGCCGAGGAGGCCCAGAAGCTGCTCATGAGCGGGCAGTTCCTGGGGAAGATCGTGCTGAGGACGTGAGGGGGCGGTCCGGCAGACCTTCAACGCGCATTCCTGGGTAGATTCGTAGGGGCGGGTTTGAAACCCGCCCCTGCGTTTTTTGCGTGATCCGCCTCTGCCGCGGAGGCGGCCGGCCGCCCCTGCGTTTTTCATCCCATGCGTTTTCCCTGCCGCCCCTGTAGGGGCGGCCCCCCGTGGCCGCCCGGAGCAGGGCAGGCACAGAGGCCTGCCCCTACAGCGAATCGGCGCCTCGCCCCTCCATTCCCGGAACCTGCGCGAATTTGATGCAAGAGCCCCCGGGCCGGGCGGGCGTATCTTCCCCCCGGGAGGGCCTCCGCCCCGGGGCGGGCGCGGCCAACCGTCTGTAGGGGCGAACCTCCCCCTCCCGCCGGGCCTGCGCACCGAAGGGCGCTCCTGCCCGCAGGCGGGAGGGGGTTGGGGGGAGGGAAGACGCCAGACCGGTTTCCCCCATACCCGCCCTCCCCCGGAGGGGGAGGAAACACCGGGAAGGGCAAAATGAAATTTCCATCAATTTCACACGGATTCCAGCGGAAAAAACCGCGGGTTTCCAGGGCCTTTCCAGGGTTTTCACGGATATTAACGTGTAATAACCACTCTTTTTTTTCCCGGCGAGCGGGATGCGGGTGTCCGGGGATTTCCGGGGCATTCCGGGATATTCCGGGGAGAAAAAATATCAGGCCACCCCGAGGGCCCTGCGGAGCTTCTGGACCCGGCCGGCGTGGTCGGAGTGGTTGACGGGGGGGAGGGGCTCCTTGTTCGTGACCGGAAGGACGACGAAGTGGGGGCCCTCCTCGGCGAGGAGGCGGGGGAGGTTCTCCTCGAACCCGGCCAGGGTCTCGATGCGCTCGACCTTCCCTTGGCCGGAGGCGCCGCCGCCCTCGAAGCCGGCCGCCCGGGCCAGGGCCGCGAAGTCCGCCCGGGGGGGGAGGGGCTGGCCGCCCACCATCTCGTAGCTGCGGTTCTCCAAAAGGAGGATGAGGAGGTTCGCGGGGGCGTGGGCGGCGCAGGTGACGAGGGAGCCCAGGCTCATCAGGAGCCCGCCGTCCCCCTTCAGGACGATGGTCTTGCGCTCGGGGCGGGCGAGGGCGAGCCCCATGCCGAAGTCGGCGGCGTGCCCCATGCCGAAGGCGAGGAAGTCGAAGTCGAGGTCGTGCCGGGAGACGAGGGGCCACTGGAGGGTGGTGGTCATGGTCATGACCACGATCTCGCCCGTGCGCCGCGCCTGGAGGGCGCGCAGGAGGTCCATGCGCTCGATCATGGCCGGAAGGTGTGCCCCGTGACGACGGCGGCGGGGAGCGAGGTCTCCCCGGCCGTGCGGTCCATGGTGTCGAGGAGGGGGAGGTCCTCGTCCCGCATGAGGTGCCAGTGGGGGATGCCCCAGGCCGAGAGCAGGGGCCCGGTGTAGGTGTAGGCCGAGTCGATGGGCTTCTTGCTGGCGATGGCCCCGGCGTAGCCCCGCCAGCCCACCACCAGCCGCAGGGGGATCCTGGGCCCCAGGCCGCAGCCGCGCAGGGCGTCCCCGGCCTCCATGAGGCCGGTGCACTGGAGGACGACGAGGGGCTTCTTCCCCCCGGCCCAGAGGCCCGCGGCGATGGCCATGGACTCCCCCTCGCGGCAGGGGGTGATGAGGCGGATGGAGGCGGAGCGGCCCACCGCGTCGTAGAGGAGGCGGCTCTCGCTGTCGGGGAGCATGAGGACGTGGGTGAAGCCGAGGGCCTCGAACCTGGCGAGCGTCTTGGCCGCGCTCGCCCCTCTCTCGCTCACGGCGGGGGTTCCTTTCAAGTGACGGAGGGCCTTCGCCCTCCGACCTTCAGTCGGACGAAGCCGACTTTCGGCCGGCGAAGGCCGAAGGGGGCTTCGAGGCTGCTTTCCACGGTGATGGAGGGCCTCGCCCTCCGAAAAAGGGCTTCGGCCTCCGAAGGAGGGCCGGCTCCGGACGCGGAGGGACTATGCACCGGGGGAGGGGCGGCTGGCAACTCCCGGAGGGGTCCCGGATGGGCTATCCTGCGGGGGTGTTTGGGATTCTCGTACGGGCAGCCCTTGCGGCTGCCCAAGTCCGGGCGGGCACAAAGGAGGGCCGCTTTCATCTCGGGAAGCGTGTTCGCGGGGTCTGGCACCCCTCTCCCCGTCTTTTCGGGTCCCCGAACCGGCCCGCCGGTTCAGGGGGGGGGGAGGGGATGGGGGTGAGGGAAGTGCCGGAGGGGAGAATGTGAGATGAGCCGCCTTCCGATCATCGCCATCACCATGGGAGACCCCGCCGGGGTGGGGCCCGAGGTGTGCCTGAAGGCGGTGCGCTCCCCCCGGGTGCGGCGCTGCTGCGTGCCCCTCATCGTGGGGGACCTGGAGGTCCTCCGCCTCCACGCCCGGAGGATGCGCCTGCCGGGCCGCCTCGTGGCGGCCCCGCCGGACGATCTGCCCGCGGGCGCCCTCAAGCCCTCAGCTCCCGCGCCCGTGCTGGACCTCGCGAACGTCGCCCCGGAGGACCGGGTGTTCGGGGAGGTGCGCCCGGCGCTCGGCCGGGCGGCGGCGGGCTGCATCGAGCGGGCGGTGGCGCTCGTGCAAGAGGGGGCCTGCGACGCGCTCGCCACGGCCCCCATCCAGAAGGAGGCCTTCCAGGCGGCGGGCTACCCCTACCCGGGCCACACCGAGTTCCTGGCCCATCTCACCGGCGGGCGGCCCGTGATGCTCCTCTGGCACGGGCGGTTCCGGGTCGCCCACCTCTCGACCCATCTCTCCCTGCGGGAGGCCCTGCGCCGGGTGAAGCGCGCGCGCATCGTCGAGGTGGGGAGGCTCTTCGCGGAGGCGCTCGCCGCCTTCTCCCGCCGCCCGCCGCGCCTCGGGGTGGCGGGCTTGAACCCCCACGCGGGGGAGGGGGGATTGTTCGGCCGGGAGGAGATCAAGGAGATCGCCCCGGCGGTGGCGGACCTGCGGGCGCTCGGCGTCGAGGCCCAGGGCCCCGAGCCGCCCGACACGATCTTCGCCAAGCTGCGGGGGGGCCTCTACGATGGCGTCGTGGCCATGTACCACGACCAGGGCCACATCCCCGGGAAGGTCTTGTGCTTCCGCTTCGGCGCGGCGGGCCGGGCGGGCGTGCGGGGGGTGAACGTGACGCTCGGGCTCCCCATCGTCCGCACCTCGGCCGAGCACGGGACGGGCTTCGACATCGCGGGCAAGGGCGTGGCGGACCCCTCCAGCATGGTGGACGCGGTCGTGCTGGCGGCGAGGCTGCGCGGCTGGTGCGGGGGAGGGGAGGTAAAGATGGCCGGTGACGCGAAGTACAACACAGTTCTTGGCGATCTTCGCGCGGTCCTCGCACAGATCAAGCCGGGCGAGAAGACCTACGACGAGATAGCCGCGCCGCGCGAGCAAGTTTTCGCGAGGTACAGGCCGATCTTCTCCACTGATCACATCGCGGACTTGTCCAAGGACGAGTTCACGTCCTTCCTATACATCGAGAACAACCGTCACTGGAGCGGTCTTTACCGGCAGGGTCTCGGGGCGGCAACTGACATAAAGAAGCTGCGGCAGGCCCTTGGTATCCTCTTGGACGAACGGAAGCCGATCCGCGAGCGGTTTCCCGAGGCACTCAGCATGGTGACGGGGCTCGGCAAGGCTCTTGCCACCGCGATATTGACAGTCGCTTATCCAGACAAGTACGGCGTCTGGAACAACACATCAGAGGCTGCGCTGCGTCAGCTAGGCCTCTGGCCCAACCTCGATAGGGGCGAAGGTATCGGTGGTCGTTACGAGAAGATCAATGGCCTCCTCACGCAATTGAGTACAGACCTTGGAATAGATCTTTGGATGCTCGATGCAATGTGGTGGCGTCTCTGGGAGCCCGAGCCTTTACCGCAGCCCGTTGCAGGACCCTCCGGCGGGGCAGTCCAAGGAGGCGAGAGCTTCGCACTCGAGCGCCAACTTGAGGAGTTCCTTCTTGAGAACTGGGATCGCACACCTCTCGCCAAAGAATGGTCAATCTACAGCGAGCCCGACGATCCCGAAGCAGGCAACCAGTACCCCACCGATGTTGGCCGGATCGACATCCTCGC
>JACPCT010000196.1 GCA_016184445.1 Candidatus Tectimicrobiota bacterium
TGATCCTTGATATCGCCGATCTTGTTCACCTTCGGGTTCGTCGTGATGATCCCGAGGTAGTACTCGTCCATGCCGCCGATGAGGCCCCGGAGGTTGGGGTAAGCCTTCTTGTAGGCCACCTTCCCCTGGTAGGCCCAGTTGGCCGCGATGCTGAAGGTGAGGGCGGCGTCGTACTTCCCCTCGCTCACGTTGATGGGATTGCCGATGGCGCCCCCCTTGGCGAGCGCGTCCATCTGGACCCCGACCTTGGCGTTGTTGATGATGTTGGCCATCGCGGCGGCGTAGACGTACCAGCCGCTCCCCGGGTCCCAGCTTCCGAGCTGGAGACGCTTCGCGGCCTCCGCCTGGCTGGTGCCGGAGACGCCGAAGGCCAGGACAGCAAGAAGCAGAAGAACGCCCTTCCATGCTTTTCGCGTCATGGTGGTTACTCCCCTTCTGGGGTGGGTGTTTCCGCCGGGGCGCCGCTCTGCGCCGCACCCTCGGCCACGGCTCTGCATTCAACCGCCGGCGGGGGCGGCGGGTGGCTTCACCTCGGCTCCTCCGCAGGGGCCGCCTCCGGCCGCGCCGGGCGGGGAGAGCCCGCCGTGGCGGCCCGCCGGGCCCGGAGAACGTGGGTCCCGCAAGCCAGGACCAGCGCCCCCAGGCCCAGGAGGTCGGTGGTCTTCTCCGGGACGATGAGGCCGATCGCCCCCAGGAAGAAGGCCGCCCGCTCCCACGCCGTCGCCGGAACGGCGAGGAAGCCCGTGAAGGCCGCCGCCAGGGCGAAGACCCCCAGGGCGCAAGTCGCGGACACCCACAGCGTCTCGGCGAGCGCCCCTTCGAGCAGCATCGCGGGATTGTAGGCGAAGGCGAAGGGGACGAGGAAGGCCGCGAAAGAGAGCTGGAACGCCTTCCACCCGGTCTCGGAAAGGCCCGACTCCGCGATTCCGGCCGCGACGTAGGAGGCCAGGGCCACGGGGGGAGTGACCATGGAAAGGATCGCGAAGTAGAAGATGAACAAGTGGCCGGCGATGGGGGGAAGGCCCATCTTTTCGAACGCCGGGCCCATGAGGGTGGCCGCCATGATGTAGGCCGCTGAGGTGGGCATCCCCATGCCCAGGATGATGCAGGCGGCCATCACCAGCACGAGCGCCGGGAGGAGCCGGCCGGCCGCGAGGTCGACGATGAGCCCCGAGAACTTTAGGCCCAGGCCGGTGTCCGTGAGCACCCCGACGATGATGCCGGCCACGGCGCAGGGGACGGCGACGGGGACCGCCATCCGCGCCGCCGAATCGAGCGCCTCGATGATCTTCAGGGGACCCATGCGGGTGGCGCGGCGCGCCCAGCTGAGCACCACCACCCCGAGCGCCGCCGAGGTCGCCGACCACATGAGGGTGAAGCCCGCCACCATGTACCCCACGATCAGGATGATGGGAAACAAGAGAAGGCCGCGTTCGAGAAGAATGCCGCGCAGCGCGGGCAGCTCGTTTCTGCGCATCCCGGTGAGCCCCCGCTTTCTCGCCTCGAAGTCCACCATGAAGAAGAGGGCAAGATAGTAGATGACGGCGGGGATGGCCGCGGCTGCGGCCACGCTCAGGTAGGGGATTCCCGTCATGTCCGCCAGGATGAAGGCGGCGGCCCCCATGATGGGCGGCATGAGCTGACCCCCGGTGGAGGCGACCGCCTCCACCGCCCCGGCGTAATGCGGCGCGAAGCCGAGCCGCTTCATGAGGGGAATGGTGAACACGCCCGTCCCCACCACGTTGGCCGTCGCGCTCCCGCTGATGGTGCCCATGAGGGCGCTGCTCACGATCGCGGCCTTGGCGGGGCCGCCCCGGTAAGGGCCTGTCAGCCGGACCGCGATGTCGATGAACAAGCGCCCCCCGCCCGAGATCTCCAGAACCGCGGAGAACAAGACGAAGTAGAAGACCACCTCGGCGCTCACCCCGAGGGGGACCCCAAGCAGCCCCTCCACCCCCAGGGTCTGGAACTCCACGAAGGAGGTGAGGTCCACGAAGCGGTGGCCGAGGTTCCCCGGAATGAGGTGGCCGAGGAAGTTGTAGGCCAGCGCGGCCAGGGCGACCGAGGTGATGCCCCAGCCCAGGGACCTGCGTGAGGCTTCCAGCGTGAGGAGAAGGTACAGGATGCCCGCGGCGAGGTAGCGCAGGGGCACTGGGTCCACGTCCCGTATGCGGTTGTTCAGGAATTCCACCTCTGCCGCGTACAGCCCGGCGAGGGCGAGGGCGGCGAAGGCGAGGAGATAGTCCCGGAAGCCGGTTTTTCCTTTCGGGCGGGCGGGGGTGGAGAGGAAGACGATCGCCAGGGCGAAGCTCAGGTGGATGGGCCGGACGAGGTAGACGTGCGACATCCCGAAGATCGCCCAGTAGAGCTGGAGCAGCGACCATAGGACGGCCAGCAGGGCGATGGGATGAATGAACTTTTTCATGAACGTCTCACGCGCTTTCGGGTGAAAGAACCCGCTCCCCCGCAGCGGAGGCGGACCGCGTGATCGTAGCAGCCGGTTGTTTCCACGATGTTTCGGCCTGATCGCCAACGACGGTTCCCCATGATAGCAAATCCCGCCGGGAGCCCCAACGCCCCCTCAGGCCCACCCCGGCGAGAGGGAGAAGGCCGCCCGCGCCCGCTCTAAATCCGGATCCGTGGTCTTCCCGCGCAGGACGAGTTCGGCGAGCAGCCGGCCCGTGAGGGGGCCGAACTTGAACCCGTGCCCCGAGAACCCCGCCCCGATGGCGATCCGGGGGTCGGCCGGATGGAGGCCGATGAGGAAATCCTCGGTCTTCGTGTTGGTGTAGAGGCAGCGCTCGGTCCCCGCAAGACCCCGCAGGGGGGCCATGAACTGACGCGACCAGAACGCGCGGAGCTCC
>JACPCT010000275.1 GCA_016184445.1 Candidatus Tectimicrobiota bacterium
AGCGGGCGCCCGAGTACATCCGCACCTCGGGGGAGGGGACGGACTCCCAGATCGCCGCCAGCCTCAAGCAGAAGAGCGAGGTCACCCTGGAGGCCCTCGGCGGGGGCCAGACGCGGATGCAGATCCGCTCTCAGGTGGACGTCTTCGGGAAGCTGGGCTCCCTGGGCTTCAGCGTGATCAAGAACCAGGCGAACAAGATTTTCGCGGATTTCGCCCGGAACGTGAAGGCCAAACTGGAGTGATCGGTCGGCGAAACCCGGCTTCTTCCCCGCGTGTTTGATAGGGAAACCCTGCACCTCCGCCCCGGGGAGGGGCGCGAGGCCGGCTGGCGGAACCCGAACGAGGAGACCCTCATGGAACGCGTCATCCTGGACCTCTACGACGAATTCCGGCACACCCCCATGCCCCGCCGGGAGTTCCTGGACCGGCTGACCAAGCTGGCCGGCGGCGCCGCGGCCGCCACGGCCCTCCTCCCCGCGCTGGAGGGGGACGCCGAGGCCGCCAAGGTCGCCCCCAACGACCCCCGGCTCGAGACGGCGGCCATCACCTACCCGGGCCCCGCCGGGGCGGTCAAGGCCTACCAGGCCCGGCCCAAGGGGGCGGGGGCGCTCCCGGCGGTGCTGGTCATCCACGAGAACCGGGGCCTGAACGACCACATCCGCGACGTGGCCCGCAAGGCCGCCGTCGCGGGCTTCCACGCCCTGGCGCCGGACCTCCTCTCCCGCAAGGGCGGCACTCCGCCCGTCCAGGAGCAGGCCATCGCCGCCATCCGCGACCTCGCCCGCGAGGACGCACTGGCCGACGCGCGCGCCGGGGTGGCCTTCCTCCAGAAGTCCTCCCAGGTCGCGGCGGGCAAGGTGGGCACGGTCGGCTTCTGCTGGGGCGGGGCGATGGTGAACCTCATCGCCGCGAACGAGCCCGCCCTCAAGGCGGGGGTGGCCTTCTACGGCTTCCCGCCCGACCTCAAGCTGGTGGCCGGCATCCGGGCCCCGCTCTTCCTCATCTACGCCGGCAACGACGCGCGCGTGAACGCGGGCGTCCCCGCCTACCTGGACGCCCTCAAGAAGGCGGGTAAGAACGTCGTCTCGGAGACCTACCCCAACGTCGAGCACGCCTTCCACAACGACACCGCCGGCACCCGCTACAACCAGAAGGCGGCCGACGACGCCTGGGCGAAGGCGGTGGCCTTCTTCAAGAAGCACCTGGGCTAGGATCGCCGGGAGCGGAGAAGAGAAGGGGGGGAGCCCCGGGCGGGGCTCCCCCCCTTTTTTTGTGTGTCGAAAGCTTCTTACGGCCGCCGGATGATCCACTCCTCATCGAGCCCGCAGCCGCTCTCCCGGAAGAGAGCCGAGATAGGGCAGCGGCCCTTGTGCTGGCGCTTGAGCTCGGCGACGCGCTCCTCGGGCTCCTCCGTCACCAGGGTGATCTTGACCTCGACGCGGTCGAAATTGGGGCTGATGCCGTTGTCGGCGTCCTTGGTCCCGCGCGGGTCGGCCGTGCCCCGCACCTCGATGGACTGGTCCGTGTAGTTGAACTTCAGGTCGTCCGCCACCTTGTGGGTGATGATGGTGACGCAGGCCGCCAGGGCCCCGAGGGCCATCTCCCGGGGGGTGGGGCCGGCGTCCTCGCCCCCCGCCGCCTTGGGTTCGTCCGCCATCCAGGCGAGGCCCCTCGCCTTGAGCTCCACCTTGCAGCCGCCCCTCCACTGCGCCCTGACGCGGCGCTCCTGCTTCGCCATCACGGCGTTGGTCGTATTGGCCATCTCGCCTCCAAAAGTCAAGATCGGGAACGTCCAGCCGCCCACGCCCTGATTAACGCCCAAACCGCCTGGTTTATGCCGGCCCAAACCGGCCCCTCGGTGGCCCCCCTACCCGAACACCACCGCCGCGCGTCCCGTGATCTCGTTCTTTTCCAGCATCTGGAAGCCCTTTTCGGTTTCCTCCAGCTTGAAAGTCTCGGTCACGACGGGCTTGATCCGCCCCTGGCGGATGAGCTCGAGCGACTGCCGGAGCTCCTGCATGGAGCAGTAGCGCGAGCCGTGGATCTCCTGGCCCTTGCTGAGGAGCTCCAGGGGGTTCACGGTGAAGTCGGGCGAAAGCCCGCCGAAAGCCATCGGGGGGCGGTAGCCCACGATGACGAGCTTCCCGCCCCGGCCGAGGCAGGCGAGGCCGGCCTCCAGGGTCTGCTTGGAGGCCACGTAGTCGATGTAGGCGTCCACCCCCTTGCCCTGGGTGAGGGAGAGGATCTCCTCCACCGGGTCGCTCTTCCGGGGGTTCACGACGGCGAAGGCCCCGAGCCTGGAGACCGTCTCGAGCTTCTTCTCCGAGACGTCCACCCCAATGACGCGGCCGCCGCACACCTGGGCCATCTGGACGGCGTGGATGGCGACGCCCCCCCCCGCCCCGACGACGGCCACCAGGTCGCCCGGCTTGATCTGGGCCTCGGCGACGCAGTTGTGGTAGGGGGTGCAGATGGCATCCGCCGCCACGCAGGCGTCCAGGGCGCTCACCCCCTCGGGGACCTTGCAGAGGTTCACGGCGGGGAGCGTCATGTATTCCGCATATCCGCCGTCGCAGGCGAGGCCCACATAGCCCCGGAAGTCGGGGCAGAGGGTCTCGCGGCCGCTGCGGCAGAAGTTGCAGTTGTGGCAGGTGAGGTAGAAGTGGGCCGTTACGAGGTCCCCGGGCTGCACGGTGCCGACTGCGGCGCCCACCTCCACCACCTCGCCCGCGATCTCGTGCCCCATGGTGCGGGGGTAGCGGCTGATGAGCCCCGGGGTCTTCCGCATGATGACGAGGGTGAGGCCCAGCCCGGTCGCCCGGAGGCGGAGGAGGGCGTCGTTCGGGCCGGGCCGGGGGACGGGGGCCGCCTCCAGGCGGAAGCTCCCCCCCAGTTCGTGGATCCGCATGGCGCGCATGGTGTCGGGCATTCCGGGCTCTCCTTGACAATGACTCCAGGCCTCGGGCCTAGCCGATGAATGTGCAAGAGATGATAGCTCTCTTTCTCCGGCGGGGCATCCAGGCAACCCCGTCTCATCCACACAACAAAAATCTCGCTTATCTCGGATTCACACGCGAAAAGACCCAAGGAATATACCGTTACACGGAGGTATCATTCTGTTGAGTTTACAGATCGGGGAGGGATTTCGGTGATGGAAGCCTCGGATTTTTGCCGGAGCGCCTCCCTCCGCCGCCGCATGTAGAGGGCCTGGCGGCCGGTCTCGACCCGGACCCGGTTGTGAAAGGAAGTCCGGCAGGAGTCGGTGCAGAAACGCTTCCGGTGCATGGCGTCCAAGAGGAACAGGCGGGAGCAGTGGGGGCACTTCTTCAGGCGCTGGGGCTCCAGTCCGGAGAGGAACCGGGCGACGGCGAAATGGAGGAGAAACTCCAGGTCGAAGGTGAGGGGCCGGAGGAAGACGGTGTCCTCCGCGTCCCGGGCCGGGGAGAGCACGCGGTCGAGGTGGAAGCGCATCCCGCGCGCCTGGGCCAGGGCGGTGTTCAGGAGCTCGATGTCGCGGGGGGGGAATTTCCCCCCCTCGGCGATCTCCCCCAGGATCTGCCCGAAGCGGCCCCGCAGGAACTCAACGTTGCCGAAGGTGACCCGCGCCCCGTTGAAGGTGAACTGCTTGAGGGACTCCTCCTCGTCCTTCGGGAAGGTGAAGGGCAGCACGCCCTCGCGCCGCAGGAGAGCGAGGCAGACGGCCTGCCAGTTCTCCTGCCCGAGGGGGTCGTTGCAGAAGTCCAGGATGGCGGAGCAGGGGCGCCCCCCCGGCGCCCCGGCCGCCGGGCCGGGAGAGCCCTCGCGCGGCTCCGACCGTCTCCGTCCGCTGCGGCTTTCCTTCAAGACTCTCCCCTTCGGCGGGAGCGCCTAGACGCGCTCATCCACGGGAGGGTGGCGGGGGCTTCCGCAATTCGGGCAACGGTCCATGAACGGTACCACCTTGCCGCAGGCCGGGCAACGCATTTCGATGGGCTTGCGCTTGAGCCCCTCGGTGGATTCCTCGAGGTAATCCTTGAAGCTAGGTCCCGCGAAGAGGCGCCGCAACCCCCTCCACAGCCCAGGCCACGCCCCGGCCATCGCCTCTCTCCGGAAAGAGGGAGCCCCCCCGCGCCGGGCCCTATCATACTCCCCCCGGAAAACCCCCGAAATGCGCGGCCCGGACGCCGCCGCCGCGTGCTAGGATGGCCCGGAGGACCTGTGCCGCTTCCCGGGAGGCCCCGCCTTGTTCTTCCGGCTTTTCCTTCTGTTCACGGCCATACCGCTCCTCGAGTTGCTGATCCTGATCGACCTGGGCTCCTGGATCGGCGCGGCGCCGACCCTGGGCCTCGTCATCCTCACCGGGGCGGCGGGCGCCTGGATCGCGCGGCTCCAGGGCCTCTCGGTCCTGGGCCGGATCCAGCAAGAGCTGTCCGAGGGGCGGCTCCCCGCCCTCGAGCTGGTGGACGGGGCCCTGGTCCTCGTGGGCGGCATCCTCCTCCTCACCCCGGGCCTCCTGACGGACCTCATGGGCCTCTCCCTCATGGTCCCCGCCTGCCGGGCCCTCGTCCGGGGCTGGCTCCTGGCACGCCTCGAGGGGCTCATCCGGGAGGGGAAGGTCCACGTCTACTTCCATGGCTGAGATCCGGCTCTACGGCCCCGGGGAGGGGGAGGCCCTGCGCCGCCTCATGGAGGAGGCCTTCGGCCCGGGCGCCGCGGGGAGGCCCGGCGAGCCGCCCGCCCTCCCCGAAGGGTGCCGCGCCTGGCTCGGCGGATCGGACAGCGGCGGGCCGGCCGCCTTCTGCCGGGCGGTGCCGGACCGGGAGACCCGGGCCCGGGGCCGGCTCTGCCTGGACGCCCTCTTCGTCTCCGCGCCCCACCGCCGGAGGGGGCTGGGAAGGGCGCTCCTCCGGGCCGCCCAGGAGTGCGCGCGCGGGGAGGGCCTGGAGGGCGTCTGGGGGTATTTCCCCGCGGAGGTCCCGCCCGCCTTCCTCTCCGCGACGGGGGGGAGGAAGCTCCGTACCCTGCGCTTCTTCCGGCGGGGGCGCCTGGAGAGCGTCCTTTATCCCCGTGTCCCGCAGGGCTACCGGGTCCGCCCGATGAGCCTTCCCGGGGACCTCGCGGCCGCGGCGGCGCTCTACAACGCCGTCTTCGCCCGGATGTGGAACTTCCGCGCCCACGCGCCCGGCGACATCGCCGAGTGGTTCGAGGGGGGCGACACCGCGCCCGAGAACTGCCTCCTCCTCGAATCCCTCTCCGAGCCCGCCGGGCTCCTCGGCATGGCGGCCCTCGCGGTGGACCCCTCCCGCCTCCAGGCGGGGGACAAGACGGCCTACATCCCCGACATCGGGGTGGTGCCGGACCACCGGGGGAAGGGCTGGGGGGAGATCCTCATCGCCGCCGCCGCCGCCCGCGCCCGGGAGGCGGGGCTCGCCGCCCTGGAGCTCATCGCGGACGCGGAGGACGCCGCCGTCTGCGCCTTCTACCGCCGGATGGGCTTCGAGGAGCGGGGGGTCATCCAGGTGTACGAGTGGGGCCTTCCGGGCGAATCTTCTACCTGAGAAAAATAGCTTTAACTATCTGTTTTAAATATTTATACGCCAGATGACAGCTTCGAGAGAATCTCGGCCCTCGGAAGCTCCTCCTGGCGGCTCTCCCGCATGTCGCGCAGGGTGACGGTCCCCTTGGCGATCTCGTCGTCCCCCAGGACGAGGACGAAGCGCGCCCCCGAGCGGCCGGCCCGCCGCATCTGGCTCTTCATGCTGCCGCCCCCGAAGGAGAGGTCCACCCGCAGGCCCCCCCGGCGGAGCTCCCCGGCCAGGGCGAAGGCCTCGGCGGCGGCTATCCCGCCGAGCGGGACGATGAAGGCGTCGAGCGCCGCCGGGGGGCCCGCGCTCTCCCCGGAGTCTCCCCCGGTGAGCTGGAGCAGCCGCTCCATCCCGATGGCGAAGCCGATGGCGGGGGTGGGGGGGCCGCCGAGCTCCTCCACCAGGCCGTCGTAGCGCCCGCCCCCGCACACCGCGTTCTGGGCCCCGAGGTGAGAGCTCGTCACCTCGAAGACGGTCAGGCAGTAGTAGTCCAGCCCCCGCACCAGGCGCGGGTTCACCTCGTAGCGGATGCCGGCCCCCTTCAAGCGATCGCACACCGCATCCAGGTGCGCGCGGCAGGCGGGGTTCCAGTACCTATCGATGGTGGGGGCCCGGGCGATGATGGCCTGGTGGTCCGGGTCCTTGCTGTCGAGGAAGCGCAACGGGTTCCGCCCGGCCCGCTCCTTGACCTCGGGTCCCAGGCCCTGGGCCGCCTCCCGGAGGTACTCCTTCAAGGCCCGGGAGTAGGCCGGGCGGCACTCGGCGTCCCCCAGGTTGTTGACCTGGAGGGACAAGTCCTTCAGCCCCGCCGCCGAGAGGAAGTCCGCCAGCATGACGATCACCTCGGCGTCCACCGAGGGGTCCTCGGAGCCGAAGGCCTCGGCGTCGATCTGGTGGAACTGGCGCAGGCGGCCCGCCTGGGGCCGCTCGTAGCGGAACATGGGGCCGATGCAGAAGAGCTTGGCGACGCCGGGCTGGCTGTAAAGCGCGTGCTGGACGTAGGCCCGGCACATGGAGGCGGTGGCCTCGGGCCGCAGGGTGAGGGACTCGCCCCCCTTGTCGTCGAAGGTGTACATCTCCTTGTTGACGATGTCCGTCTCCTCGCCGATCGAGCGAGCGAAGAGCTCGGTGCGCTCGAAGATGGGGACGCGGATCTCGCTGTAGCCGTAGCGCGCGAAGGTCTCCCGCGCGAGGGCCTCCACCCGCTGCCAGCGGGGGGACTCCTCCGGCAGGATGTCCTTCACCCCCCGCACGGATGTGATCTTCGCCCTGGCCACGCTAGCCTCCGTAAGCGGCCTCGGCCAGCTTGGGAAGAACCTCCCCCGAAGGGGCGCTGACGCACTCGTTCAGGAAACCGCTCAGCTCGGCCGGCTCGGGGTTCACCTCCAGCACGAAGGCCCCCGCCCTGCGCGCCAGCAGCGGCATCGAGGCCGCCGGCTGCACCACGGCCGAGGTGCCCGCCACGATCAGGTAGTCGCACTCGCTCACCGCGAGCACGGCCGAGCGCACGTTCTCCGGGTCGAGCATCTCCCCGAACCACACGATGTGGGGCCGCAGCGGCGCGCCGCAGCGCCCGCAGGCCGGGGGCAGGGGCTCGATGGGCACCTGGCGGTTCTCCCGGGGGAAGAGCGCCTCCTCGCAGTCAATGTCCCAGCAGCGCACCCGCCAGATGTTCCCGTGCAGCTCGATCAGGTTCCGGGAGCCGGCCTCCCGGTGCAGGTTGTCGATGTTCTGGGTCACCAGGGTGAAGCGGGGGACGCGGGCCTCGATGGCCGCGAGGGCGTAGTGCCCCGGGTTGGGCTTGAGGGGGGCCAGCACCTCCCGCCGCCAGTTGTAGAACTCCCAGACCAGCTTGGGATCCCGGGCGAAGGCCTGGGGGGAGGCGAGGGAGACCGGGTTATGGTTGCGCCAGAGCCCCCCCGCGCCCCTGAAGGTGGGCACCCCGCTCTCGGCGCTCACCCCGGCCCCCGTGAGCGCCACGACCGAGCGGGCCTCCCGGAGCTTCTCCACCGCCTCCCGGCTGAACATCCCGCCTCCTTCTCCCCGTGGACGCGGGGGGAAAGTAGTCCATCGGGGGCCGGGAGGCAAACCCCCCGCCCTCAGCCGAGGGAGATCCACAGGAACGTCACTCCGAAGGCGATGATGCCGAACGCCCCCGCGACCTCCAGGCCCTGGGCGAGGCGGCGATACAGCCTGTCATACGTCTCCAGGAACGCCATCGCGCGGCTCCGGGCGAGGACGACCGCCATGCCGAGCCCGCCGAGCGTGACCGTCATCCCAGCGGCCATCGCGGCTGACATGCCCACGCCCATCACGATACGGTTCTGCGCGGCGGCGAAGAGCATGATGAGGGTGGTGAGCGGGCAAGGAACAAAACCCACCAAATAGGGCAGCGCCTGGCTGATCCGGCCCGTGGCGTGATGAAAGGCGTCTCCACGATCCGCCGGGTCATGCGGGCGGCGGGGCAGGAGCGCCTCGATCAGGAGGCAAAGACCGACCAGGGCGATGAACCCATAGCTCACGGCCTGAAGAAGCGGGAAGTTCTGCCGCGGGAACGCGGCGCGGCTGATGAGCGCCCGCCCGAGCAGAACCAGCAGGACGGCGGAGAACGCGTGAACCGCCGCGATCCGGAAGCCCATCCCGAACCCGCTCAGCAACCTTGCGGGCCGCGCCAGGAAATACGAGATCACCACGGTCTTCCCGTGGCCGGGGAGCATGGCGTGCAGAACCCCGAGCCCGAAGGCCGCTGCGCCCGCCAGGGCCGCGCCCCAGGGCGCGGCGTCCCCGCCCCGCGCGCGCATGAGCCCCGCCATGCGCCGCACGATCTCACGCTGCGCGTCCACCACGGCTCGCGTGGCTTGACCCGGGAGCGAAGGTTCCTGGACGATGGCCCCGCCGCCTGCGCCGGGAGAATTCCGGTCCCCCGGCAAGGCGCCCCAGGCCTGCACGGCCGCGGTCAGGAGCAATGCGGGAAGAACGCGCAGGAACATTTGATTCGGCACTTTATGGGCGGGGGGCTGCGTACACCTGTTTGCTCCGCCGCATCGTATCAGAACCAGGGGCACCGGCCCAGGCATCACCCGAAGAGAGGTGTGGGAGCTGATGGAGACGCTTGTGCTGGACAGGAACGTCCGCCTCTACCCGGGATACGCGGCGCTCTTCAGCGCCTACTTCTGGATGCCGGTCTTCTTCCTCTACTTCAGCGCCCGCTTCACCCTGGAGGAGGTTCTCCGCCTCGAGGCCATTTACTACGCCGCGGTGGTGCTGTTGGAAGTCCCCTCCGGCTACTTTTCCGACGTGCACGGAAGGAAACGGACGCTCCTCATCTCGGCGGTCTCTCTCGCCGCGGCGTACGCTCTCTTCATCTTCGGGCAGGGTTTCGCCGCCTTCGCCCTGGCCCAGGCGGCCCTCGCGGCCGGGATTGCCTTCAATTCGGGCACGGACACCTCGTTTCACTTCGACTCCCTGGCGGCGCTCGGCAGGGAGGGGGAGTACGAAGCAAGGGAGTCCATCGCCGCTCGGAACTCGTTCTGGGCGGGCGGCTTGGCGGCCCTGCTGGGAGGGGCGGCGGGAGCCCTGGACATGCGCCTGGCCTATGCCCTCTCCCTGCTTGGCGCGCTGGGGCTGGTTGGCCTCGTCGCCGCGATGACCGAACCCACCGTGCACCAGCGCAAGCAGGCCTTGGGCGCGAATTTCCTCCTCCAGATGCGAGGATGCCTCGGCTGCCTTCGCAGCCCCTTTCTGCTGTGGCTGTTCTTGTTCTCGGTTCTGATGGTTGTCCTCAACCACATCCCCTACGAGTTCTACCAGCCCTATCTCCGCTTCCTGGCGCCGAATTGGGAGCTTTTCCAGACAAGCACTCCCCTCGTCGCGGGGGCGCACATGGCCGCCTCCATGCTCGTGGGCTCCTGGTTCGCCGCGCGCAGCACACGGTGGCGGCGGAAAGCGGGCCTGGGAATTGCCTTGCTCTCGGCGGTGGTGCTGCAAGTTCTCGTCATCGGCGCGATGGGCCTCCTCCTCCATCCCCTGGTGGCCGTATTCATCCTGCTGCGGAGCACGCCCCGCGACCTGATGACCGCACCCCTCAACGCGGCGGTGATGCCCCGCATTCCCCAGGCCCGGCGGGCCACCTACCTCTCGATGCAGAGTCTCGCGGGGCGGCTGGCGTTTTCGGGCTTTCTCTTGTTTTTCTCCTGGGCGGCGGGCAGCGGTGCGCCCTCCGACTGGCCCTCGGTTTCCCTCCTGCTGCGGATCGGATCCGCGGCGGCCCTTCTCGGACTGATTGGGTTGGCGGTCACGATGAAGAGAGCCCTCCGCGACGGCGTGTAGTTCCCTCCCTCCGGTTGACACCCCTCCGGGGGGCTCCTAATGTCACAGGCTCATTCCGCCGAGGTCATGGAGGCCACGAGGACGAGATGGCGCGCACCGGCTCCCAGGTCCTGCTCGACGCCCTCCGGGCGAACGGCGCGGAATACCTCTTCGGCATCCCGGGCACCCTAACCCTCCCGGTTTACGACGCCCTGATCGACCAGACGGGCCTCACCCCCATCATCACCCGCCACGAGCAGGGAGCGGGCTTCGCCGCGGACGGCTACGCCAAGGTCTCGGGCAGGACGGGCGCCGTCTTCACCGTCCCGGGGCCCGGGGGCACCAACCTCGCCACCGCCCTCCAGTCGGCCCGGGAGGACGCCGTGCCCCTCGTGGCCGTGACCTCCGCCCTCGCCGACAAGCTGCGCAACCGCAGCGCCATCCACGACGTGGACATGGAGCGCGCCCTCGAGCACGTGGTGAAGAAGGTCCTCGTGCCGGATTCGGTGGCGGGCATCGGCCCCGCCGTCGAGGCCGCCTACCGCTGGGCCCGGGCCGGCCGGCCGGGGCCCGTCCAGGGGGTGATGAAGGCCAACCTCTTCACCGCCGGGGAGGAGCGCGTGCTCCGCCCCCCCGAATTCCCCCAGCCCGAGCCCCTCCCCAAGGCGGACGAGAGGGCGCTCGACCGGGCCGCCGGGATGCTGCGCGGCGCCCAGCGGCCCGTCGTCTACGCGGGGCAGGGGGTGGTGCTCGCCGGCTGCGAGCGCGAGGTCCAGCTCCTGGCCGCGCGGCTGGGGGCCCCGGTCGTGACCTCGATCAAGGCGCGGGGGGTGCTCTCCGAGCGCGACCCCCTCTGCTTCGGCCTCTACCACTTCGAGGGCTGCGAGGAGCTGCTCCGGGAGGCCGACCTCTGCCTCGCCCTGGGGACGGGCTTCGGCCAGTTCGCCACCTCCTACTACAAGGCGCCCATCCCGGAGAACCTGATCCAGGTGGACGTGGACCCCCAGCGCCTCGGGCGCAACTACCCGGCGGCCCTCGGCATCCTGGCGGACGCGCGGGAGGCGCTCCAGGGCCTCCTCAAACGCCTCGAGGACATGGGGGAGGCCCCCCTCGGGGAGGGCCACGTGCGGGTCCGCGCCGGGCGGCGGCTCTACGCCGAGCGCCTCGCGGCCTTCCTCGCCCGGCCCCAGGCGCCCCCCTTCCACGGCCTCTTCGTGATGAAGACCCTGCGCGAGGCCTTCCCGCCCGAGACCATCTTCCTCTCGGACTCCTCGGCCACCCAGAGCTGGCTCATGGAGCAGGCCTTCGAGATCTACCGCCCGAGGAGCCTCCTCCTCTCGGAGGCCTACCAGTCCATGGGCTACGCCCTGGGCGCCGCCATCGGTGCCCGGCTCGGGGCGCCCGAGCGGCCCGTCTGCGCCATCATCGGGGACGGGAGCTTCACCATGGTCTGCGGGGAGCTCGCCACCGCCACCGCCCTGGGGCTCCCCATCATCTTCCTCATCTTCAACGACGGGAAGTACGGCGCGCTGCGCCACTCCCAGACCCACGTCTTCGGCGGGCGCTACATCGGCACCGACCTCAACGACCCCGACTTCCCCGCCCTGGCCGAAGCCTTCGGGGCAAGGGGCCATAAGGTCACGTCCGCCGATGGCCTCCGCGGGGCGCTCACGGCCTCCCTCCAGGAAGGGGGCGTCCACGTCGTGGACTGCCCCATCGCCCCGGACGTGCTCTCCACCCGCTGGGAGCGCGCCGCCCAGACCTTCCGCGCGGCCGGGAAGGCGGGGGGCTAGGTCCTTCCTGCTTCACACACCCTCGGACTCATGGCTGCGCGG
>JACPCT010000197.1 GCA_016184445.1 Candidatus Tectimicrobiota bacterium
CTATTGCCCCTCGCCCAGGTATTCCCTCAGGCGGCCCTCGAGATTCCGGCGGGCCTCGTCGGGCAAGAGAAACTCGAGGCCGACGATCCAGGTGGAGGGGTTCAAGTCGTTTTCGGCCACCCAGACGGGCTTCGCCCGGATCCCCTTCAGCTCGTGGTCATAGACGTACACCGCGCAATCGATTTCCATCTCCAGCGCGGGCTTGCTCAACACCACCACCTGAAAGCCGCTCGCGCTGAGGTCCTCGGGGATCAGCCGCAGGTCCGAGAGCACCGGCGCCATGACCACGACGGGAACGGGGATGTTGTAGCGGACGTAGAGGCGCTTGTTCTCCGCGGCAGCCATGTCCCTCGCCCCTTGAGAAGGGTTCACCTCACCGCCCGGGCGCGCCGCCGGCGGGTCCCGGTACTATACTTCAGTCCCGCCCGGGGGGAAATTTCAACGCCCGGCTTCCGTCCCGGCAAAGCCTCCCCCCGCTTCAGCCCTCACGGGTGGCCTATCCCGGCGGGATGACCGCCACCCGGCCCCCCTTGCGCTCCAGCCTCACCCCGTAGGGGGCCGAGAGGTCGTTCAGCTGGCGGATGATCTCCCCCTCCAGGCTGTCGCCCGGGGAGAGCACCTGGCAGGGCTCCCCGACCCCGCACTTGCAGGGGACGATGTAGGGGTCCTTCACCCCCTCCGGGGTGAGGGTGGCCCCGAAGAGGAAGGTCTTGAGGGTCTCGCCCGTGAAGAAGGGCTCGAATTTGTCGAAGATGAGGTTGCCGGTGCAGTGGAGGATGGGCTTGCCCTTGTGGAACTCGATGGCGGAGAGGACGTGCTGGTGGCCGCCGAAGACGGCGTCGGCGCCCGCCTCGATGGCGGCGCGGCCGGCCTCGCGCTGGAAGGCGTTCACCCGGTGGGTCATGCTCGTCCCCCAGTGCTGGCCGACGAGCACCACGTCCGCCCTGCGCTTGAGCGCCCAGATGTCGTCCCGCATGCGCTCCAGGTCCTCGGGGATCGCCCAGGTCACGATCTCGGGCGAGACGCCGGGGTACTCGTTCGGGTCGCGGCCGGGCTGGGGGCGGTAGGCGGTGGCGGCCCGCAGGGGGTTCACCCCCGCCGCGTCCTCCCCGGCCGGGAAGCCCATGGGGAGGGTGGAGGAGTAGGCCAGCACCCCCACCTTGAGGCCCTTCCGCTCGAGCACGGCCGGGGCGGCCGCCTCCGCCAGGTTCCGGCCCGCCCCCGTGAAGGGGAGGTTGTGCCGCTTGAGCACCTGGAGGGTCTCCAGCAGGGACTCCTCCCCCCAGTCCAGCATGTGGTTGTTGGCGATGGTCAGGACGTCGAAGCCCGCCTCCACCAGGCCCTCCACGAGCTCGGGCGTCCCGCGGTGGAAGAAGGGCTTCCCCTTGATGAGCTTCCCGCCGCGGGCGAGGGCGTGCTCGAGGTTGGCGGTGGCCACGTCCGCCGCCTTGAAGAGGGGCGCCGCCGCCCCCAGGAGGCCCTTCCCGGACTCCCGCATGGGGGCGATGTCCCCGCCGATCAGCAGGCTGCAAGATGGCTCGTTGGGCATTTTCCCCCTCCTCGGGATGGCGCCGGAACGGCCCGCCCCGGGATGAGAACCGGGAAGCATGGCCGACGGGATACTCTTTCCCAAATCGTCCCCGGCATCAAGCCGCCGGGGGGCGGACCGATAGAATGGGCGCCCGCTTCCCGGGGGCGGCGGGACGGAGAGGGGCATGGAGACCGGGGCCAAGATTCTCGTCGAGTCCTGCGCCGGGGTGAAGCCGGGCGAGGAGGTGCTGATCGTCACCGACGAGGAGCGCCTGCCCATCGCCCGCGCCGTGCGGGGGGCGGCCGGGCGGGCGGGTGCCCGGGCGGCGGTGGTCCTCTCCCCGCCGAGGAAGATCGACAACGAGGAGCCCGCTCCCCCCGTCGCGGCGGCCATGCGGGCCGCCCGGGTGGTCTTCCTCCCCGTCACCCATGCCCTCGCCCACACCCGCGCCACCCGGGGGGCCATCGCCGCCGGGGCGCGCGTGCTCTCCATGACGGCCTTCACCGAGCGCATGATGCGGGAGGGGGGCATCCTGGCGGACTTCCGGGCCCGGCGGCCCCTCTGCGACGCCCTGGCCGCCCGGCTCACCGCGGCCCGGGAGGCCCGGGTGACGAACCCCGCCGGGACGGATCTCCGCCTCGGCCTCGAGGGCCGCAAGGGCAACAGCCACTGCTGCATCCTCGAGGGGCCGGGCTTCACCGCCGTCCCCAACATCGAGGCCAACATCTCCCCCGCCGGTGGGACGGCCGAGGGGGTGCTCGTGGTGGACGGGAGCATCCCCTACTACGGGGTGGGGGTCGTCCGCGAGCCGGTGCGGTTCGCGATCGGGGGCGGCTTCGTGCGCCGCATCGAGGGAGGGGAGCAGGCGGCCTTCCTGCGGGACCTCCTCGCGGCCCAGGCGGACGAGTGGGTCTACAACATCGCCCAGTTCGCCATCGGCCTGAACCCCGAGTGCCGGGATTTCACGGGAGAGATGCTGAACGACGAGGGGGTGAACGGCACCATCCACATCGGAATCGGGACCTCGGCCAGCCTGGGCGGGGAGGTCCAGGCCAAGACCCACTTCGACGCCATCATCCGCCGCCCCACGGTGTGGCTGGACGGGGAAGCGGTCCTGCGGGACGGGGAGCTGCGGGTTCCGGCCTGAGCGCGGGGCGCCCGCCGCGTTGGTCAAACCGCCGGAGGGCTCTATACTGTCCCCTCCCTTGGGACGCACGGGGGGTGGGCGTTGCTCAGCGAGCGCGAGAGCCGGTTCCTCGCCGGGGCGCGGGTGGGCCGCCTGGCTACGGCGGACGCGGCGGGCCGGCCCCACGCGGTCCCCGTGGTGTTCGCGTGCCGCGGGGACAGCATCTACGTTCCCATCGACGCCAAGCCCAAGGGAGACCCGCTGAGGCTCCGGCGCGTGCGGAACATCCGGGAGAACCCCCGGGTGGTCCTCCTCGTCGATCACTACGAGGAGGACTGGAGCCGCCTCGGCTTCCTTCTCGTGAGGGGGAGGGCCTCCCTGCTGGAGGGCGCCGGGGCGGGCGGGGAGCGGGGGGAGGCGGAGGATCTCCTGCGCGCCAAGTATCCCCAGTACGGGGAGCTCGCGGTCTCGGCGGGGCCGGGGCTCATGATCCGCATCGAAGTGGAGGGCCGGGCCGCCTGGGGGCGGCTCGGGGAGGAGGCGGGGGCGGTCTGACCCCCCGGAGGAGAACCATGGGCCGCATCCGCGTCGTCGCCAGCTACATGCCCTGCCTCCTCTCCCTGCGGGGGCGGCCCTACGGCCCCGCCATCCAGAAGCGCATCGACAGGGCGCTCGACCCGGAGAAGGTCGAGTTTGTCCTGGAGCCGGACCCGGAGGCCCGGCTGAAGGCCCTGGAGACGGCCGGGGTCTACATCTGCAAGAACGAGGCGCTTCCCCCGGGCCTCCTCCAGCGGGCGGAGCGGCTGCGGCTCATCCAGGCGGGCACGCCCTGGGGCGAGCGGATCGACATGGAGGCGGCGGCCGGGCGGGGGGTGGCGGTCGCCCTCATGCGCCGGCCCATCAGCGAGACCGTGGCCGACATGGCGATCGCCCTCATGCTCTTCCTGGTGCGCAACATGGCCGAGGGCGGCCGCCGCATCCGGGGGGGCTGGGATGGGCCGCTCTCGCCCACCCGGCCGGACGGGAGCGCCTACAACTGGACCCAGCTCCCGGACTCCCGGGGGCTGCGCGGGGTGCGGCTGGGCATCCTGGGCATGGGGGAGATCGCCCGCTTCGTGAGCGAGCGCGCCCGGGGCTTCGGGATGGACATCCGCTACTGGAACCGCACCCCCCTGCCCAAGCGGATCGAGCGCAAGATCGGGGCCAAGTACCTGGAGAAGGAGAAGCTGCTCAAGACCGCCGAGGTGCTCTACGTCGGGATCGGGATGCGCCCGGACACCCGCCACTACGTCGGGGAGCAGGAGCTGGCCGCCATGCGCAAGGGGGCCATCCTCCTCAACCTGGGCCGGGGGCCCCTGGTGGACCAGGAGGCCCTCCTGGCCGCCCTCGAGAGCGGGCACCTGGGAGGCGCCGGGCTGGACGTCTTCACTCCCGAGCCCCTGCCGCCGGACCACCCGCTCCTGCGGCATCCCCGCGTCGCCGCGACGCCCCACGTGGCGGGCGGGGACGACGGGATGCTCGTGAGCGAGCTCGAAGCTTTCATGCGCAACGCGCACCGCATCGCGGGGGGCAAGCGCCCCTTCGGCATCGCGAACGGGGTGAAGTGGAGCTAGGCGTGAAACCTCGACACGTGGTTCGTCTTCGGCGGGTCCGGCTCTTCCCCCTCTCCCCCTGGGAGAGGGGTGGCGCACGGGTCCAAACCGGGCACATAGGTAACAGAGTAGACCGGGGACATGGGTG
>JACPCT010000276.1 GCA_016184445.1 Candidatus Tectimicrobiota bacterium
TCGCCCACGATGCGGGTGAGCTGGGCGTACTGGACGAGGAAGGCGTCGTGCCCGTAGGTGGACTCCACGGTGTGGAGCTCCACCTCCCGCCCGAGGCGCTGGAGGGCCTCGGCTATCTCGATGCTGCACTGGGGCGGGTAGAGCCAGTCCGAGATGAAGCAGACCAGCATGCACTTCGTCCGCAGCCGCTCGAGCGAGGCCTCGAGGCTCGGCCAGCCGGCCGAGGCGTCGTAGAGGTCCATCATGCGGGAGAGGTAGATGTAGGAGTTGGCGTCGAAGCGGTCGACGAACTTCCCCCCCTGGTGCTCCAGGTAGCTCTCCACCTCGAAGCGGGCGTTGACGTCCTCGAGGAGTCTGCCCTCGTCCCGCACCCGCCGGCCGAACTTGTGCCACATGATGACGGCGCTCAGGTAGGTGATGTGGCCGATCATCCGCGCCGCGCTGAGCCCCTTCCGGGGGCCCCGGCCCGGCGGGTAGTCCCCCCCCATCCAGTCCGCGTCGGCCATGATGGCGCTCCGGCCGATCTTGTCCCAGGCCACCCCCATCGGGGTGAGGCGGGCGGCGCCTGCCACGGGGATGACGGAGTCGCAGAAGCCGCTGTGGCGCAGCCCCCACTCCAGGGTCTGCATCCCGGCGAGGGAGCCCCCCACCACGGTGCGCAGCCGCTTCACCCCCAGGGCGTCCAGGAGGAGCTTCTGGAGGCGGACGGTGTCTTCCACCGTGACGACCGGGAACCTCATCCCGAAGGGGCGGCCCGTGGCGGGGTCGATCGAGGCGGGGCCCGTGGTGCCCGAGCAGCCGCCAAGGTTGTTCGTGCACACGACGAAGTACTTGTCCGTGTCGAGGGCCTTGCCCGGCCCGATCATGGGGTCCCACCAGCCGGGGCGGGGGTCGCCCGGGGCATGGTAGCCGGCCGCGTGCGCGTCGCCCGTCAGGGCGTGGATGATCAGGACGGCGTTGTCGCCCGCGGCGTTCAGGCGGCCGTAGGTCTCGTAGGCGACCGTGACCTCCTGGAGCGCCTTTCCCGACTCGGTGCGGAAGGGCTCGCGGAGGGCGAGGCGCTTCGTCTCGGTCAGGCCGACCGAGCCGGGCTGAAGATAGGGGGCGGGGGAACTCATGGGCGTGGCACCTCGGTTTTTCCTCACCTCCCGGAACCGGACGCGGCTTCCGCAGAAAAGGGCTTCTAGCACAGGGGTCCGGCAGGGACAAGGCCCCGCGCGGGGGCCGCGCCGGGCGGCTTGTCCCCCGCCGGGGCCCCTGCTAGAGTGGCCCGCAAAGTCGGGTCCAAGACACCCCGAATTCCATTCATCTTCTTGTGGATCGGCCTATACCTTGGCTCCCCGATTCGGCGCCGCGGCAGGAAGCCGGGTGAGCGAGGCTGCGCCATGATCGTCCGGCCCGTGCGGGAAGGGGTTCAGCTCATCCATCAGCACGACCACGCCCGCGCGGCGGGGACCCTGGCCCGCCGCTGGAAGGGGACTTCCTCCATCCCGGCGCCCTCTCCGCAGGTGCGGGACCCCCTCTTCTTCGCCGCGGACAATCACGACGTGGGCTGGTGCCTCCTCGACAGCTCTCCCCGGCTCGACCTGGGGACGGGGCTTCCCCAGAGTTTCTTCGCGGCGACGGTGGAGGAGGCGGTTTCGGTCTGGACGGAGGGCATCCGCTTCTGCGAGGCCCACGGCGCTTTCTCGGGCTATCTGGTGAGCGCCCACTTCAGCTCCCTGGCCGAGGCGGGGCTCCCGGGCGCCCCGCCGGAGGACCTGGCCTTGCTGCGCCGCTTCGCCGGGGACGAGCAGGAGGCGCTCATCAAGGGCTGCGGCGCGGAGGAGTGCGGCTTCCAGAGCGAGGCGGCGCGGCTTCTCCGGGTGTGTGATACGCTTTCCCTGATCGCGTGCCGCGCGCCCGAGATTTCGCCTCCTCCCGGGGCCGTCTTCTCGCTGGCGGGGGGGGGCCTGAAGGTCCGCCTCTCCGGGGAAGGGAAGGTGGAGCTCGCCCCCTGGCCATTCCAGTCCGACGGCGTGCTGCTTCTGTTCCCCGGGTTCACGATCCTCCAGGCCCGCTTCGAGACCCAGATGGACCTGGATGAGGCGCTTCGTCAGGCCGAGCCGGCCATGTTCGAGACCCGGCTGGTGCCGTTGTCCGGCTGAACCGGGCGGAGAAGGCCCGGACCCCTTGGGAACTTCGATGAAGACGGACCCGGACGCGCTCGAAGTGGTCGCCGCGGTTGTCCGCCGCAGGGGGGAAATCCTCATCTGCCAGCGGCCGGACGGGGCGCACCTCGGCGGGCTCTGGGAGTTCCCCGGCGGTAAGATCGAGAGCGGCGAGTCCCCCGAGGAGGCGCTCGCGCGGGAGCTGCGCGAGGAGCTGGAGGTGGAGGTCGAGGTCGGCTCCCTGCGGTGGGAGACCCGCCACGCCTACCCGGACCGCCGCGTGCATCTGCGCTTCTACGACTGCGAGTGGAGGGCGGGCGAGGGCAGGGACAACGGCGTGGCCCGCCACGCGTGGGTCCACCCGAGCCGTCTCGGGCACTTCAGCTTCCTGCCGGCCGACGCCCCGCTCATCCGCGCGTTGAGCGGGGAGGCGCCCCCCGCCGCCCAGGGCCGGGCCGGGGCCTTCCGCTTCTGCCAGGAGTTGGCGGCCTCCCACTACGAGAATTTCCCCGTCGCCTCCTGGCTCCTTCCCGCGCGGATGCGCCCCCCCCTGGCGGCGGTCTACGCCTTCGCCCGCACCGCCGACGACGTGGCCGACGGCGGCGCGCCGCCCGCGGAGCGGCTGGCCCTCTTGGCCGAGATGGAGCGGGGGCTCGACGCCGCGGCGCAAGGCCGGGGGGAGGGGCCGGTCTTCGCAGCCTTGGCCGAGACCATCCGGGCGCATGGCGCGTCCATCCGGCACTTCCGCGATCTCCTCTCCGCCTTCCGCCAGGATGTGGAGGTCTCCCGCTACCCGGACTTCGATTCCCTCCTCGGCTACTGCCGCCGCTCGGCCAACCCGGTCGGACGGATCGTCCTCGAGATGTGGGGGATCGGGGACGAGGAGGCGCTCCGGGCCTCCGACGCCATCTGCACCGCGCTCCAGATCGCCAACCACTTGCAGGACGTGCGGGCGGACTACCTCCGGGGCGTGGTGTATCTCCCCCAGGAGGAGCTCGATGCCTTCGGCGTCGGGGAGGAGGAGCTGGGCGGGGAGACGGCGGGCCCGGCCCTGCGGGCGCTCATGATCTTCCAGGTGGGGCGCGTCCGCCGCCTGCTGGCCGAGGGCCTGCCTCTGCTGGGCATGGTGCGGGGCCCGCTGGCCCGGGAGCTCCGGGCGATCTGGCGCGGGGGGGCAGCCGCCCTGGAGTCCGTCGAGCGGGCTTCCTATGACGTCCTCCGGGGGGCGCCCCGGCTGGGGCTCCGGGACAAGGCGGCCTGCCTCGCGGCGGCCTTCCTGCCGGCGGGCCTGCTGGCGGGCCGGGCGGACCCCGCCCTCGATGCCCGGGCGGAGGAGGGCTACTGCCGGTGGGTGGTGAGGCGAAGCCGCTCGAACTTCTCCCTGGCCTTCCTCGCCCTCCCGCGCGGGCGCCGCCGCGCCCTCAACGCGATCTACGCCTTCTGCCGGATGGTGGACGACATCGCCGACACCCCGGGGGATCCCGCCGGGAAGCGCCGCCGCCTCGCCCGCTGGAAGGAGGCGATCGCCCGCTTCCACGAGGGCGGGCACCGGCACCCCATCCTCCGGGAGCTCGCCCGGGCGGACGCCGCCTTCGGGGTTCCCCTCCGCCACCTGCGCGAGGTGTGCGAGGGGGTGGAGATGGACGTCGAGGGCAAGCCCTTCGCGGAGTTCCCCGGCCTGATCGGCTATTGCGAGAAGGTGGCCTCGGCGGTGGGGCTGGCGTGCCTGGGCGTCTTCGGCGTGCGCACCGCCGCGGCGGAGCGCTACGCGCGCGCCCTGGGGGTCGCCCTTCAGCTCACCAACATCCTGCGCGACGTGTGGACCGACGCCCGGGCGGGGAGGGTCTACATGCCCCGCGAGGACATGGAGCGCTTCGGGGTGGGCGAGGACGCCTTCCGCCGCGGGGAGTACAACGAGCGGGTCGTCGCCCTTCTCCGGTTCCAGGCGGACCGCGCCCGCTCCTTCTACGAGGAGGCCGACGCCGCCCTTCCCGGGGACGGCAAGGAGAAGCTCTTTCCCGCCCGCCTCATGGGCCGCATCTACCGCCGCCTCCTCGAAGAGATGGACGGCGCCGGGTTCCCGCCGGGCGGCTGGCGCCCGCCGCTCTCGGCCTGGTCCAAGCTCCGGGAGGCCCTCCGCTGCTACCTGGAACGGTGAGCGCCGCCGTTGTCATCGGGGCCGGCTTCGCCGGGCTCTCGGCGGCCCTCCGGCTGGCGGAGAGCGGAGTGCCGGTGCGGCTGCTGGAGGCCGGCCGGCGCCTGGGCGGCCGGGCGTCGAGCTTCGAGGATCCCCGATCGGACACCGAGCTCGACTGGGGGCCGCACCTGTTCATGGCGGCGAACCCCGCCCTGCGCTCCTTCCTGGACCGGGCCGGGGCGGGTCCCCTCCTGCGCTTTCCGCCTTCGCTGGATATCGGCTTCCGGGATTCGAGCCCCCTTCCGCGCGGAGGGGGGCTCCGCCTGGCGCGGCTCGCCTTCCCGGCCCGGGGAGGGCGACTGGGCCAGGCGGCCGCCCTGCTGCGCTGGGGCGGGCCGGGCCTCCGCACGAGGCTCGGGATCGCGCGCGGGCTTAGCCGGATGCTCGCCGGCGAGGGGACGGGGGGCTCCGTGGCCGGCCTGCTGGACAGCCTCGGCCAAGGCGAGGGGCCGCGCGCCTGGTTCTGGGAGCCGTTCGCCCGGGTGGTGCGCGAGGCGCTCGGCGCGGGGCCGGGCGGTGCCTCGCTCGCCGTCCCGCCCGCTCCGCTCGGGCCGTTCTGGGCGGAGCGGGCCGGCGCCGCGATCGAGCGGCGGGGAGGGGAGGTGCGCCGGGGAGCGGCGGTGCGGCGGATCGCGGTGGAGGGGGGGAGCGTCCGGGGGGTGGGGCTCGGGGACGGGGAGTTCCTGGAGGCGGCCGTGGCCGTCCCGGCGGTCCCGCCTCCCGCCTTGCTCGGTTTGCTGCCTGAGCGCTGCCGCGGGGAAGCCCCCTTCCGGGAGCTCGGCCGGCTGCGGCCCCCCCCGATCGCAAGCGCCTACCTCTGGCTGGACGGGTCCTCTCCCGGCCCCCCCTTCGAGGCCCTGGTGGGGGAGCCTTGGCACTGGCTGTTCCGCCTCTATGGGAGCGGCGGGCCCCTCTGCCTGCTGGCGGGGGGGAGGGACTCAGTGGCGGCGCTCCCGCGCGGGGAGGCCGAGGCGTCGGCCCGCGGCGCGGCCGGGCGGCTTCTGCCGGGGAGGAAGGTAGCCCGCGCCCTCCTCGTGCGGGAGCGGGCGGCGACCTGGGCCAACGGGTGGGAGGAGCAGGTCTTCAGGCCCGCCGCGGAGACCCCGGTGCGGGGGCTGTTTCTGGCGGGGGATTGGACGGCCACCGGCCTCCCGGCCACGGCCGAGGGGGCGGTCCGCAGCGGTGAGGGAGCGGCCCAGGCGGCCCTGGGCTTCCTCGGTGGCGGGAGGCGAACCTCCCGCTCATCGGGCGGAGGCTGAAGGGGCGGTCAGCCCTTGGCGACGTTCGCCGCCTGGAGCCCCTTGGGCCCCTGGACGACCTCGAAGCGCACCCGGTCCCCCTCTTTCAGGGAGCGGAAGCCGTCGCCCTGGATGGCGGAGTAGTGGACAAAAATGTCGCTTCCGCCCTCCTGGGAAATGAAGCCGTAGCCCTTCTTGTCGTTGAACCACTTGACCGTCCCTTCCGGCACCTCTGGCCCTCCTCCATCGCGCCAGCGCGCGTTCCTCTGGCGTGCGGGCGCGCACGTGCCCCGCGCCGGCGACATCCCCTGCCCCCTCGCCTCCTCAATTCGTCTAGGAATGTGAGCAGGGTGCGCCGGGGCCGGTGGCCTGTCAAGAGGACATTTTTGAGGCGATCCGCTCACTTTTGAGGTGGGAGAAGCCGCTCAGGCGTAGCCGTCCGGGTTGACGGCCGCGTCGATCACCCAGGGGCGCCCCGAGGCGAGGGCCAGGGCGAGGGCGTCCTTGAGATCGCGCTCGCTCTCCACGCGGGCCGCCTCGCAGCCCAGGCCCTTGGAGACGGCGACGAAGTCGCAGGCGCCGAGGCTCGTCCCCCGCCGGGCGAAGCGGCGCTCGTCCTGCTTGAGCTTGATCGTGCTCAGCCAGCCGTCGTTGAAGACGAGAACCACCACCGGGATGTTCTCCCGGGCGGCCGTTTCGAGGTCCCCCAGGCGCATCAGGAAGCCGCCGTCCCCCGTCATGCAGAGGACGGGCGAGGCGGGCTCGGCCAGCTTGGCCGCCAGGGCCGCCGGGAGCCCCACCGCCATCGAGCCCAGCCCGTTCGAGGAGAGGTAGCCCTGGGGGCGGCGGGCCTCCCAGATGTCCCCGGCCAGCACCTTGTGGTTGCCCGCGTCGGTGGTGAGGATGCCCCTGTCCGGCAGCTGCTCGCGCGCGATCCGGATGACGGCCCCGGGCATGAGGCCGCTCCCCCGGGGATGGAGGGGGGTACGGCACATCCGGCGGTAGGACTCCACCTCCTCGGTGTCCCAGCCCCGGCAGGGGGCGGCCGCGCGGGAGAGCACCTCCAGGCTGTCGGCCAGGTGGGCCACCACCTCCACGCGGGGGCGGATGAGGCCTGCGAGGTGGGGCACCTCGTCCAGCATGACCACGGGCTGGGGGTAGTCCCAGCCGCCCGGCGCGAAGATCTCGACCGGGTCGTAGCCGGCGAGGATGAGGAGGTCCGCCTTGTCGAGGAGGGCCTGTTCCCCGGGCCGGCCCCGGAAGGTGCCCGCGGCCAGGGGGTGCTGCTCGGGGATGGTCCCCTTGGCGGCGGGGGAAGCGAAGATGGGCGCCCCCAGACGCTCGGCGAGGGCGAATAGGGCGCGCTCGGCCGCCTCCCCGGAGCGGTTCACCTGGAGCCCCGCGATGAGGGCGGGCCGCTGGGCGCGGGCGATCTCTCTCGCCGCCGCCTGGAGACCCGGGTGGTCCGCCCCGGCCCGGGCGATGTGGCGCTCCCCGTCCGGGGCGGGGGCGAGCGCGCCCTCGGGCGCCTGGGCCAGCATGACGTCGTAGGGGAGGTCCACGTGGACGGGGCCGGGGCGCCCCTCCATGGCGAGGGCGAGGGCCCGCCGCATGGTGACCGCCGCCGAGTCGGCCCCGACCTTGAAGGTGCCCTTGGTGATGGGCCGGTAGAGGAGGTCCTGGTCCACCCGCTGGCGCTCGAGGCGGCGGAACTGGGCATCGGAGTAGCGGTCCGTGAGGATGAGGCAGGGAGCCCGCTCGAGCCAGTTGTGCGTGGCGCCCAGGACGGCGGCGGCGGCCCCCGGGCCCACGCCCGTGCTGCACACCCCGGGGCGGCGGCGGAAGATGCCGTAGGTCCCGGCCATCACGGCGGCGCTCGATTCGTTGCTGCACAGGATGTAGCGGACGCCCCGCTTGGCGGCCGCCTCGATCAGCTCGACCGAGCTGAGGCTGCCGGGGACGCCGAAGATGTACTCGATCCGGGCTTCGGCCAGGACGCTGGCCACCACGTCGGCATAAGTGGGCACGCGGGCGCTCCTGTAAAAATCCGGGACTTGGGAATATCCGCGGCCGATCTTATCATAAGGGGAGGGGATTCCCCGCGCCGGGGAAGGGTGCTTCCATGCCGTTGACCGACGCCCAGCTGGAGGCCTTCTGCCTTCTCCTGAGGGAGGAGCGGCCCTCCATCACGGCCGCGCTGGACCGCCAGGTCGCCGGGTTCTCCGAGGAGGACCGGGACCGCCTCCTCGTGCAGCTCCGGGGGGAGGGGCGCGGGCCGGTGGTCATCCCGCCCGCCCTGGAGGAGCACCACCACCGCGCCATCGAGCGCGCCTTCTCGGACTGGGCGGTGTCCCCGCCCGGGGAGATGGACCTGGAGCGGGGCGCCTTCCTCCTGGCCTCCCACGCCCATCCGCTGGAGGACATGGGGCGGTGGGAGGCCGAGCTGGACAGGATGGCGGAGGCCCTGGGGGTCCGCCTCGGGGAGGCCGCCTCGCCCGGGGAGATCGTGGAGGGGACCGCGGAATACCTGCACGGGGAGCTGCGCTTCGACGGCGACCGGGAGAACTACTACGATCCCCAGAACAGCTACCTCAACCGGGTGCTCGACCGGAGGCGGGGGACCCCCATCTCCCTCTCGGCCGTCTACCTGCTGCTCGGGCGGCGGCTGGGCCTCCCCTTCCGGGGGGTGGGCATGCCGGGCCATTTCATTGTGAAGTACGAGGCGCCCGGGGGCCCGATCTTCCTCGACCCCTTCGACGGGGGGCGCCGGCTCAGCGTGCGCGAGTGCGACGCCATCGTGCGCGGGCTGGGCTACCACTTCGACCTCCGCTTCCTCCAGGAGACCCCGCCGCGGCGGATCGTGGAGCGGATGCTGAACAACCTCATCGGCATCTTCCAGCGGGACGGCGGAGAGGAGAGGATCAAGCGGCTCATGCGCTACCGCGAGATCGTGCAGCGTGGCTAAGCAGGCTTTTCCAGTCGGCCCACACCATCACAGGAGAGCCCGTGCATGGAATACCGTGAACTTTCAGAGAAGCTGACCTTCGGGGGCCAGCCCACGGTCGAGGAGCTTCGGGAGCTGGCCCGGAAGGGGGTGAAGACCGTCGTCAACGTCCGGTCCCCGGACGAGGAGGAGGTTCACCTCTCGACCACCCAGGAGAAGGCCCTGGCCGAGTCGCTCGGGATGACCTACGTCAACATCCCCCTCACGGCCAAGACCATCGCCGAGGACACCGCCGCCCAGGTGAAGCGGGCCATCGCCGACGCCAAGAACACGGGCCCGGTCTTCGTCCACTGAAGGGTCCTCGGGCGGGCCGGGGTCTGCTCGCTGATGCACGAGGCGGAGGAGAAGGGCTGGAGCGGGGAGGAGACGATCCAGGCGGCCCAGAAGCTCAACTTCGACTGGACCACCAACCCGCTCACGAAGTTCTTCGAGGGCTTCCTCGCGGGGCGGAAGAAGAAGTAGCGGGGCGGAACGATGGTCCGAAACAAAGCGGGGAAACCCCCAGGGGCTCCCCCGCCCGCGTTTATTCGTCCGTGACGCAGCCCTCCGAGGCCGAGGAGACGAGCTTGGCGTACTTGTAGAGGGTGCCCTTCTTGAACTTCAGGGCGGGCGCTTTCCATTTCTTCCTGCGCGCCTTGATTTCGGAGGCGGGGACGTCCAGCGTCAGGGCGCGCTTGGCGGCGTCGATGACGATCCGGTCCCCGTTCCGGACCAGGGCGAGGAGGCCGCCGGTCTGGGCCTCGGGGGTGACGTGTCCCACCACCAGGCCGTGGGTGCCGCCCGAGAAGCGCCCGTCGGTGATGAGGGCCAGGTCCTTGCCCAGGCCCGCCCCCATGATGGCCGAGGTGACGGTGAGCATCTCGCGCATGCCGGGGCCGCCCTTGGGCCCCTCGTAGCGGATGACGACCACGTCGCCCTTCTTGATCTTCTTCTGCTCGAGGCCCTTGAGGGCGTCCTCCTCGGAGTTGAAGACGCGCGCCGGGCCCTCGAAGCGCTCCCCCTCCTTGCCGGTGATCTTGGCGACGGCGCCCCCGGTGGCGAGGTTGCCGTAGAGGATCTGGAGGTGGCCCGTCTTCTTGAGGGGCCGCGAGAGCGGGAAGATGACCTTCTGTCCCCCCTTGAGGTCCGGCACGGATTCGAGGTTCTCCGCCATGGTCTTGCCCGTGACGGTCAGGCAGTCTCCGTGGATGAGCCCCTCCTTGAGCAGCAGCTTCAGGACGCCGGGCACCCCGCCCGCGTTGTGGAGGTCCTCCATCACGTACTGGCCGCTGGGCTTGAGGTCGGCGAGGTAGGGGGTGCGGTTGCTGATGCGCTGGAAGTCGTCCAGGGCGAGGCGCACCCCCACCGACTTGGCGATGGCGATGTAGTGCATGACGGCGTTGGTCGAGCCGCCCAGGGCCATGACGACGGTGATGGCGTTCTCGAAGGCCTTCTTCGTCATGATGTCGCGCGGGCGGATGCCGTTCTCCAGGAGGTGCCAGATGGCCTTGCCCGCGCTCTGGCACTCGGCCTGCTTCTCCTGGCTGGTGGCGGGGTTGGAGGAGCTGTAGGGCAGGCTCATCCCCAGGGCCTCGATGGAGGAGGACATGGTGTTGGCCGTGTACATGCCCCCGCAGGCGCCCGCCCCGGGGCAGGCGTGCTGGATGACGTCCCTCAGCTCCCTCTCGCCGAGCTGGCCGGCGATGTACTCCCCGTAGGCCTGGAAGGCGGAGACCACGTCCAGCTTCTTCCCGTTCAGGAAGCCGGGGCTGATGGTGCCGCCGTAGACCATGAGGCTGGGGCGGTTGAGGCGGCCCATGGCGATGATGGAGCCGGGCATGTTCTTGTCGCAGCCGGGGACGGCGACCAGGGCGTCGTACCACTGGGCGCCCGCCACGGTCTCAATGGAGTCGGCGATGATGTCCCTCGACTGGAGGGAGTACTTCATCCCCTCGGTGCCCATCGAGATGCCGTCGCTCACCCCGATGGTGTTGAAAATGAGGCCCACCATCCTCTTCCCGTCGTTCACGCTCTCCTTGATGAGCCGGGCCAGGTCGTTCAGGTGCATGTTGCAGGTGTTGCCCTCCCACCACATGCTGACGATGCCGACCTGGGGGCAGCGCATTCCGTGCTCGTCCACGCCCGCTCCGTGGAGCATGGCCTGGGAGGCCGCCTGGGAGAGGGGTTCGGTCACCCGGCTGCTGTACTGGTTGAGTCGTACCGCGCGCTCCGCCATCTTGCCCGCCTCCAAGAAAGGTCAGTCTGATCGGAACCAGACGCTTCGGTCGGGGTGAAGCCGGCTGCCGCGGGCCATCATCGCACGGATGGCCCCGGGCCGGGTAGGGCGCTCCCGCCGGAGGGCCCCCGGGGCGCGGCCGGCTTGGGAACGAACCTCTTGGGCGGCGCCGCCGCCCCCGCGGGCTTGGGCCGGCACTGGGTGTAGGGCCCCGGGAGGCGGTGCGCCCCCTCCCCCGCGGGGAAGGAGCACGGGTCGAGCGGGTCCGTGCCCTTGAACACCTCCAGGCCGTCCGGGTAGCCGTCCCCGTCCGAGTCCTGCCGGAGGGGGGAGGTCTTGTAGAGGAGCACCTCCTCGCCGTCGCTGAGGAGGTCGCCGTCCGTGTCGAACTTGAGGGGGTCGGTGCGGTGGCGGCGCACCTCCTCCCCGTCGGAGAGGCCGTCGCCGTCCGTGTCGGCCTTGTTGAGGTTGGTCTTGTGGACCCGCGCCTCCTCCAGGTCGGTCAAGCCGTCGCCGTCGCTGTCCACGCACTGCTTGTCCCGCAGGGCTTGCTGGGGGAAGCTGAGGGCCCGCCGGGCCCGCGAGATGAAGCGGGCGAGCTGGGCCAGGTCGGAATTCCGCCTCTCCTCCACCGCCTGGTAGACGGCGAAGCGCGCCACGGCGAAGTGGACGGGGGCGCAGAGCTCCATGTCCCCCTGGCTGTCGAGCTGGTCGAACTCCCTTACCAGGAGGTCGAACTCCTTCTGGATGGAGCTCGCCAGCGTCTTCCAGGCTTCGTCGCTCACCGATGAGTTCCGGACGCACCCGGCCAGGCCGAGGAGGCCCAGGAGGAGGCAGGCGGCCCCCAGGCGGCGCGGGAAGTGGAGGTGGTCGGTGGACGGCATGGGGCGTCCTCGGAAGCAGGCGCCGGAAGCGCCCTGGAGGCGTTGGCTCTCTTCGCGCGCTCGCGTACCATAGCACCCGCCGCGCCGCGCGCACCAACGGCGGCGCGCCGGTTTTTCTCCCTGGAGCGCAAGGCCGGAATGGGGACCCAGGCATTGGATCGGGCGGCGGGCTGGCTCCGGGCGTCCGGCGCGACGGTCTGCCTGACCGGGGCCGGGATCAGCACCGAGAGCGGCATCCCCGACTTCCGCTCCCGGGACGGCATCTGGGCCCGCTTCGACCCCAAGGATTTCGACATCCGCCGCTGGCTGGGCTCGGAGGAGGTCCGCCGCCGCTACTGGGCCGCGGCCCGGGAGGGCTACCGGCTGGTGAGCGGGGCCGCGCCCTCGGCCGGGCACGGGGCGCTCGCGCGCCTGGACGGGGCCGGGCGCCTCTCCCTCCTCGTCACCCAGAACACCGACGGGCTCCACCAGAAGGCGGGCCACCGCCCGGAGCGGATCGTCGAGCTGCACGGCACGAGCCACGTCTGCGTGTGCGCCAGCTGCGGGGAGAAGCTCCCGCGCCCGGAGGTGCAGGCCCGGGTGGAGGCCGGCGAGGAGATCCCCTGCTGCCGGCGCTGCGGCGGGGCGCTCAAGCCGGACGCCGTCTTCTTCGGCCAGCCCATCCACCCCGGCCTCCTGGCCCGGGCGGTGGAGGGGGCCGAGGCGGCCGAGGTGTTCCTGGTGGTGGGCTCCTCCCTCTCCGTGCGCCCCGCCGCCGCCCTGCCGGAGCGGACCCTGCTGCGGGGGGGCAGGCTCATCATCGTGAACGCGGGGCCCACGCCCCTCGACTCCAGGGCCCACGCCGTGCTGCGGGGGAGGGCGGGGGAGATCCTGCCCCCCCTGGCGGAGGCGGCCCTGGCCTGAGGCCGGGGGGTGCCGGGGGAAGCCCCCGCTTTTTGATCCGCCCGGCCCGGGGTGATAGAGTCCAGCGGGTCCGGTCATGGCCCTGACGGAGGGGTGCGGAAGTTTCCCCGCGTCGGCGTGGCCTTCCGGCTGGGCGCAGGCTGCGAGGAGGCTCCTTTGGCGACCCACGAGCTCGTCACCCGGCCCGACAACGTCCACTGGGGCTTCTACTCGGCGGCGCTGAAGCCCGTGCTGGCCATCGACTCGGGCGACACCCTGGTCATCCACACCGAATCGGGCCGGAGGGACCTTCTTCCCAAGCTGGGCGGCCGCGTCTCGCCCGAACTGCGGAAGATCCTGGAGACCGTCCCCCAGGGGGCGGGCGCCCACATCATGACCGGCCCGGTGGCGGTCCGAGGGGCGAAGCCGGGGGACGCCCTCGAGGTGCGCTTCCGGGACATCCAGCCCCGCTACGACTGGGGCTACAACGGCTTCAGGCCCCTGGTCGGGGGGCTCCCGGAGGATTTCCCCTACATGCGGGTGGCGGTCGTGGAGGTGGACAAGAAGTCCTGGACGGGGGACTGGGGCGCGGGGGTGAGGGTGCCGCTCTCGCCCTTCTTCGGGAACTTCGGGGTGGCCCCGCCGGCCCAGCTGGGCCAGGTCCCCTCCTCGCCCCCGGGGGCGTGGGGCGGGAACACCGACAACAAGGAGTTCGCGGCGGACTCGACGGTCTATCTTCCCGTCTTCAACGAGGGGGCGCTCTTCTCGGCGGGGGACGGCCACGGCTGCCAGGGGGACG
>JACPCT010000198.1 GCA_016184445.1 Candidatus Tectimicrobiota bacterium
CAGGTTGGCCGTGGGGATGCCGATCAGGCGGCCCCGCCCCTCCCCGGGGACGACGGGGCCCGCGACGAGATGGGGCTGGCCGAGGAGCCTCGCCGCCTCCTCGACCGCGCCCGAGGCGAGCAGGCGGCGGATCTCGGTGCTGCTCACCCGGCGCCCCTCGAACATGTAGGGCTCGACCGTCTGGGTCTCGAAGCCCAGCCGCTCGCCCTGGGCGCGGAGCAGCCCCACGTCCCCCGCCCGGCCCTTCCCGAAGCGGAAGTTGAAGCCCACCACCACCCGCTCGGCCCGGAGGCCCTCGTGCAGCAGGCCGCGGACGAACTCCTCCGCCGGCGTCCGGGCCAGCTCGGGCGTGAACGGGTGGACCACCACCGCGCCCACCCCCTGCTCCTCCAGGCGGGCCAGCTTCTCCTCCAGGGAGGTCATGAGGGCGGGGCAGCGCTCCGGGGCCACCACGCTCAGGGGATGGGGCTCGAAGGTGAGGACCACGCTCCGCGCCCCCCGCCGGGCGGCCTCGGTGTTGATGAGACGGCAAATCTCCCGGTGGGCCAGGTGCACCCCGTCGAAGTTCCCGATGCTCAGGATGGTGCGGCCCTCTCCCGCGGGGAAGGACGCGGCGCTCCGGAAAACGTCCACTGGGTGGCACCTCGGGGAGAGACCGGCCTTGAGCGCATGGGGAAAGCGCCTCGCGGCGCCCGGATATATCTAGCAGAGGGGGGGCGGCGTCCGCAAGAAAGCGGGCGGCGCCGGCCTGGAAAAGCCCGGCGGGAATCCGTTGCGCGGCCTGATCCCTTTCAGTAGTATGGGTGGTGCCCGGGGGCCGGCCCTCCCGCGCGGGCGGGGAACCCGATCTCGTCAAACGTGAAGCCGGGCAGAAACTGCTGGTCCCAATGGCCGCCTCGGGAGGGTTCCCGGCGCATGTGCCGCTCCCGCCTCCTCCATTCCAGGGTGGACCGACCAACCATGAGCCTCCGTGACTTGTTGCCCGCCTTCGCCGCAGCCTTCGCCTGGCTTTCCCTGGCGGCCGGGGCGGCGGGGGCCGCCGAGGCGCCCGCGGTGAAGATGACCCTCGACCGCCCGCGGGCCCCCCTCGCGCCGCCCCAGGTCCGGGGCGCCCAGGTGGCCCTGACCATCCAGGAGGCGGTCAGCCTGGCCCTGGCCCGGAACTTCGACATCACCATCGAGGCCCACAACCCCCGCATCCGGGAGAGCGATCTCACCCAGCGGAAGGCGGTCTTCGACCCGGCGCTCACCGGCGGGGCCAACACCACCCGCTCCGAACGGGACAGCGTCAGCCGTTTCTTCGCCGGGGGCCAGAGCAGCCTCAGCAGCCAGGATGCGTCGGCGGGCCTGACGAAGAAGCTCATCACCGGCGCGGACGTCACCCTCGCCTTCAAGACGATCCGCAACGCCACCAACTCCGGGAACAGCGCCTTCGACCCCAGCCATGAGCCCACGACGACCCTGAGCATCACCCAGCCGCTGCTCAAGAACTTCGGCCTCGACGTGAACGAGGCCGACATCCGCATCGCCACGGCCACGCGGGACCAATCCATCCAGACCTACCGCCAGCGGGTGATCGAGGTGGTGGACCAGGTGCAGCAGGCCTACTACGACCTCGTGTTCGCCATCTCCAACATGGAGTTCCGCCGCAAGGCGCTCGACCTGGCGAGGGATCTCCTCCGCCGCAACCGCATCCAGGTGGAGGTGGGCACCCTCGCCCCCATCGAGATCACCGAGGCCGAGGCCACCGTCGCCCAGCGGGAGGTGGACGTCATCACCGCCGAGCGCGACGTGCAGGAGAAGGAGGACGCCCTCAAGAAGCTGCTCAACATCACCACCGACCTCCCCTCCTGGTCCATCCACATCATACCGGCCGACAAGCCCGCCTACGCCTCCGTGCGCATCGACGAGATGGCCATCGCCCTGACCGCCCTCAGGAAGCGGGCCGACCTGGAGAACTCCCGCTCCGAGATCGAGAAGCGCAAGCTCGAGCTCGCCCGCGCCAGGCAGAACCTGCTTCCCCAGCTCGACGCCGTCGCCAGCGCCGGGAACCAGGGGCTGAAGGGAACCTTCGACGAGGCGTTCGACCGCATGTCCGGCAACAAGGGCTACAGCCTCACGGGCGGCTTCACCTTCAAGTTCCCCATCGGCAACCGCGACGCCGAGGCCAACCTCGAGAAGAGCCGGCTCCAGCTCTCCCAGGCCGGCACCGTCCTCCAGCAGCTCGAGCAGTCCATCCTGGAGGAGGTGCGCCGCTCGGTCCGCCGGGTGCGCTCCGACGAGAAGCGCGTCGAGGCCACCCGCGTCGCCCGCCGGCTCGCCGAGGAGCGCCTGGCCGCCACCGAGAAGAAGTTCAGCGTGGGCCTCTCCACCAGCCGCGACATCCTCGAGGACCAGGAGCGGCTGGCCAACGCCCTCAGCGAGGAGACGCGCGCGTTGGTGGACCACAACAAGAGCCGCGCCACCCTGGACCGGACGACGCATTCCACGCTCGAGCGGTTCCGCATCCAGCTGGACAGCCCGGCCGAGCGGCCGTTCAAGCCCGCCCCATGAGCGCGGGCCGCACCCTGGGCGTGGACTACGGAGAGAAGCGCGTGGGACTCGCCCTGAGCGACCCGCTCGGCCTCACCGCCCAGCCCCTCTCCCAGCTGGAGCGCCAGGACGACTCCCGCCTCGCCGAGGCGATCGGGCGCCTCCTCGAGGCCCACGAGGTGGAGCGCGTCGTGGTGGGCGTCCCCCTCGGGCTCTCCGGGGCGGACTCCGCCGGCACCCGCCGCACCCGGCGCTTCATCGGCCGGCTGCGCCGGAGCCTCCCCGTGCCCGTCGAGGGATGGGACGAGCGCCT